>NZ_KV813340.1:0-4599 GCF_001813645.1 Pseudomonas sp. HMSC063H08 | reverse complement strand
CCGCCGGGCGCGACGTGACCCTGGCGGCGGCGGCGAACGAGGAGCACAGCTTCGCCACCGGCAAGAAGGTGACGGCGAAGAACGATCGGGTGGAACACCAATCGACCGTGGTCAGCGCCGGCGGCGATCTCAGCGTGCAAGGCGGCAATGACGTGACCTTCGTTGCCAGTCAGGCGAAGGCCAGCAACGAGGCCTATCTGTACGCCGGCAACGACCTCAATCTGCTGGCGGCTCACGACGAAAGCTATTCCTACTACTCGAAGAAGAAAAAAGGCTCGTTCGGGCGCAGCAGTAGCCGGATGAGCGAGAGCGAAGCCAGTACCGTGGTGTCGTCGTCGATCCAGGCGGGACAAGGGGCGGAACTGGTCGCCAAGCGTGACGTCAACGTCGAGGCCTCTTCCGCCTCCAGCACGAAGGGCGAGCTGGCGGTCGTGGCGGGGCGCGATGTGAACCTCACGGCAGCTGAGAACAGCTACTCCAGCGTGTCCGCGAAATCCAAGTCCGGAGGCTTGGGGCTGTCATCCACCAGCAAGGCCAACGCCCAGTCCTCTTCCTACACCAGCGTTCAGGGCGCCACGTTGAGTGGCGATACCACCGTGGTGCAGGCGAGAAGGGACATCTCGGTGGCCGCCAGCAATGTGGTTTCTACCGGGAAGACTGCGCTGCGTGCCGGCAACGACATCATCATCGACAGCGTGGCGGAGACGTCGGAGTCGCATCGCAGCGAGTCGAAGAAGAAGTCCGGCCTGATGAGTTCCGGAGGGATCGGCATCACGCTCGGCACGGCGAAGAATGCCTCGACACAGGACACCCGTACCGTCGTCAACCAGGGCAGCACCATCGGCAGTGTGCTCGGCGATGTCGACATGCGGGCGGGCAAGAACCTGTCTATCACGGCTTCGGATGTGGTGGCCGGCAAGGACATCAACCTCGTCGGGCAGAACGTGAGCATTCTCGCTGCCGACAACCAGAACGTCAGCGAGCAGACCCGCAAGACCAGCAAGAGCGGCTTGACGCTGGCCTTGTCGGGAACGGTCGGTAGCGCAATCGACGCCACCTACCAGAATGCCAAGCAGGCCAGGAACGAAGACGACAGTCGCCTTTCCGCGTTGCAGGGGATCAAGGCCGGCTTGAGCGGCGTCCAGGCCTGGCAGGCAGCTCAGCAGAACGGCGGCATGACGGGCGAGAACAGCGCGCAGTTCGTCGGCATCAGCGCTTCGCTGGGCTCGCAGAAGTCCAGCTCTCGGCAGCGCCAGGAGCAGCAGATCAGCCAGGGAAGCACGCTCACCGCCGGTGGCAACCTGAACATTATCGCCACGGGTTCCGGGGCTGTCGGCGAAGACGGCGACTTGCGCGTGCAAGGCAGCAAGCTGCAGGCTGGCAAGGACCTCCAACTGATCGCCAACCGCGACGTCGTGCTGGAAGCCGCGGCCAATACGCAGAAGCTCGATGGCAAGAACAAGAGCAGCGGCGGCGCTGTCGGGGTAAGCGTCGGCGTTGGTTCGGGCGAGGCTGGCATCAGCATTTTCGCCAACGCCAACAAGGGCGCCGGCAAGGAAATCGGCAACGGCACCACCTGGACCGAAACCACCCTGGACGCGGGCCAGAAGGCCAGCTTGGTCAGCGGGCGCGACACCACGCTGAAAGGGGCGCAGGTCAATGGTGAAAGCATCCTGGCGAAAGTGGGTCGTGACCTTACCCTGCAAAGCCTGCAGGATCGCGATTACTACGATTCCAAGCAGAAGAACGTCGGTGGTGGGGCGAGTTTGGCTATCGTTGGCCAGGGTGGCGGCGCCAACTTGAGTCTCAGCCAGAGCAAGCTGCATTCGAAGTACGACAGCGTGCAGGAGCAGACCGGGCTGTTCGCCGGCAAGGGCGGCTTCCAGGTGGAGGTGGGCAAGCACACGCAGCTGGATGGCAGCGTGATCGCCAGCACCGCCGAAGCCGAGAAGAATCGCCTGAGCACAGGCTCCTTGGGCTGGAGCGAGATCCGTAACAAGGCCGAGTACAAGAGCCAACTTCAGAGTGTCAGTGTCAGCAGCGCCAACGATGGCGCCGGTGCGTTCGTCAGCAACATGCCTAGCGGCATGCTCATTGCCTACAACCACGGCGATAGTGCCAGCGGTACCACGGGTTCGGCGATATCCGAAGGCACCCTGGAGGTTCGCGATCCGGCGCGCCAGCAACAGGATGTGGCGACGCTCAGCCGTGACCCGAGCCGCGCCAACGATAGCGTCAGTCCGATCTTCGACAAGGAGAAAGAGCAGAAGCGTCTGCAGCAGGTCCAACTGATCGGCGAGATCGGCACCCAGGCCATGGATATCCTGCGGACGCAGGGCCAACTCGACGCCGACAAGGCGGCGCGGGCCGAACTGGAAGCGCGGGGTATCTCCGCGCCGGACGCCGGCGCCAGCGAGCGGCAAGTCGAGGACTACCGCAAAGCGCTTCTGGGCACGAATGCCTACCAGGACATCATGGGCAAGTACGGCACCGGAGGCGACTACCAGAAGGCCGCCCAGGCGGTGACCGCAGCCTTGCAAGGGCTGGCCGGCGGCGACATTGGCTCGGCGTTGGCGGGAGCTTCCTCGCCCTATGTGGCGGGCGTGATCAAGCAGGTGGCAGGCGACAATGACACGGCGCGGATCATGGCCCACGCGGTTCTTGGCGCGGTGGTTGCGCAGGCCCAGGGCAATTCGGCTGCTGCGGGGGGCGCAGGAGCGGCGGGGAGCGAACTGGCGGCGCAGGTGATCAGCGAGCGACTGTACGGAACCCGGGACAGCTCGACGCTGAACGAAGCGCAGAAGCAGACTATCACCGCGCTGGCCAGCCTGGCCGGCGGATTGGCCGGCTCCGTTGTCGATGGGAGCAGCGGAGGAGCCATTGCCGGGGCCGCAGGCGGGAAGAACGCAACGGAAAACAACTTCCTTGGCGGCGGAACCCCGCCGGGCTTGATCAGCTATGGTCAGGCAGCGAGCTCCTTGACCGAGTACATGCGCAAGAACGGGGCGACAGCCGAGGAGATCACCCAGGCGCAACGTGATCTGGCCCAGGGACAGGGCTTCGATGGCGTACAGCCAGCGAATGAGTTCATCAAGGCCTGGGGCGAGGCCATGGTTGCGGAGGCTGCCGGCCTTGGGATTGTTGCGGGGTTGGGTAGGTTTGGGTTGTGGGTTGGGAAAGGGGCGGGAGAAACTGCCATAGCCGTTCCCGGTCGTGTCCAATCTCGTATAAATATTGCCAATGGCCGCACAGCAACTACACCGCTTCGCGATACCGGAAGGCCAGTATCTGCGGGGTTTGACCATGTTCTACAAGGGCATTTCGGAGTAGAGGTTTCCAACTCACGGTCTGTGTTCACTATCACTCCGAGTGAACTGAAGGATGTACTTCAGAGCAGCCCTGTTGTTAAGTCACCAGTTATGGCATTGCCTGATGGGCAATTCGTGAGGACCGTTGATGTAGGTAAAGTAATTGGCACTACCAATTTAAAGGATGGAGGAGTGCCCACCTCGGTATTAAAAATATTTACTGACAGAGCTGGTAATTTGATCACAACCTTCCCAATCAAGGCGGTGGATTAATTGAGCTATCTTCCAATACGTGTATGGACTGACTTTCAATCAGCTGTAAGACTGCTGAGCGCTGAGGCTTCTCCAAAAGAAGTTCTTGATTTAATTCTAAATTGGATAAAAAGGAATAGAAAATTTTTCCTGTCTGGCTCATTTGCTGTTTATGGGTTTGAGGAGTTCCTGGGTCTAAGTGGAGAGGAGATGCCTGTTAACTTTTCAAATTTTTCATCATCCGAGTTAGAGAATTTTAAGAAATTTACTTTCAAATATCAGGCTAAGGATGTGGACTATATTGCGCAATTTTTAAGAGATGTTATTGAGACTTTGATAACTGTAGAGGTTGATAAAAAATGTCCTAATTGTAATTCTGAAGGGATGCATGTCTTTATAGGGAAGTATAATAACCTAGTGGCTTATCAATGCAATGTGTGTGGGCACTCGCAATACTCGGACGGCTCAAAAGTAGAAGTCGGCGGTTTGGAGTTTATAACGGAGAGAAAGCTTCGAGATCTAAAGTTAATTTAAAATTTCATAAAGATGAATGATTTATTTTTCCTGCTCTAACTTCTGAGTATGGAGACATCCGCGATTCCTAGGCAAGGGCGAGGGCGCTGATGTCGAGTGAATCAGTTCTCTCAAAAAGTCGGAATTAAGTGTCGGGGTAATATGTCTAGTCATTATTAGTCACCGGCACCTGCTGCATCGAAAGTGGGTTTGTCACAAGAAAATTTTTCTCCGCATGATGACTAATGGAAGCCATGATTGACGATTCGATTTTTGAAAAAATTGATAATCTGATTGGCAGGTTGTCAGTCAGTAGGTCTACGGTAGATGAAAATGAGCTTTGCCGTGTTGCGAGGGTTTTGCCTGGCGATAGGGAGTTAGATGTTATAGAGAGGCTGAAAAACAAAGGGGACGTATTTATTTTTGCTGCTCTAAAGATAAAAGGCAGGTAGGTTTTCCCTGTTCAGTAATTTCTTGCTCTTTAAAAATTTACCTTTTCGATTTAGAAGAAGAGCACCGTGCAAGA
>NZ_KV813339.1:0-62065 GCF_001813645.1 Pseudomonas sp. HMSC063H08 | reverse complement strand
GGTCTCAGGTGAGCTTCATGCGATTGCCTTGGCATCACCACCGGGATCGCTACCGACAGGACCGCCAGCATGAACAGCAGGCCGATCCCGGCCGCCCGCCAGTTGGAAATGAACGCTCCGCCCGCTGCCTTGTGGCTGTCCAGGGCCGGACCGAAGGCTGATTTGGCGTAGTAGACCATGCCGAATATCTGCGCCACCGTGAAGCCGATCGAGGGGATGTTCTCCGGCAGTATCGCGCCCAGGACCGGCAGCAGGACGAACAGGCCGAGGCCGACCAGCCAGGTTTTCCCGACTTCCTGCGCCCGTCCCAGGCGACGGAGATTCACCGCCGCGAGGAAGGCGCCGGCCAGGGGCGTGCCGATGAAGGTACCCAGACCGATCGCGGAAAGCCTGTACAACGGCTCGACATGGGTGGCGTCAGGCTCGTCCAGGCGGGCCTCCGGCGGGCGGAACGGATTCTCGGTGTCGCTGTTCATGCGTGTGCTCCCTGCGGATCTTTACTGAAGCTTTACCAGGGCCGGCATTGGAAAATCCCGGCAACCGGCAGAGTCTATAGGACGCCGCGCGCCGGCTGAACATTCCGCGCCCGCCGGGAGTCACAGCAAGACGTGCGAACGAAAGCGCCCACACAGGACCGCACTCAGGAGGGATGACGCATGACCACACGCAAACTCGGCAACTCCGGCCTGGAGATACCGGCACTGGTATTCGGCGGCAACGTCTTCGGCTGGACTGCCGACGAAAGCACCTCCTTCAGGCTGCTGGACGCCCTGCTCGACGCCGGCCTGAACTGCATCGACACCGCCGACGTCTATTCGCGCTGGGTTCCCGGGCACCAGGGCGGCGAGTCGGAAACCCTCATCGGCAAGTGGCTGAAACGCACCGGCAAACGCGACCGCGTGGTGATCGCCAGCAAGGTCGGGATGGACATGGGCAATGGCCACAAAGGCCTCTCCGCCGCCTATATCGAGCAGGCCCTGGAGCGCTCGCTACGACGCCTGCAGACCGACTACCTGGACCTCTACCAGTCGCACACCGACGATCCCCACACCGACCTGGAGGAAACCCTTTCCACCTATGGCGAACTGATCAAGAAAGGCAAGGTGCGGGTCATCGGCGCCTCCAACTACGACGCCCGGCGCCTTCTCGAGGCACGCCAGGTCAGCGCCCGGCTTCACCTGCCGAGCTACCAGAGCCTGCAACCCGAATACAACCTGTACGATCGCGCCGACTACGAGACCAACCTGGAGCCGACGGTGGAAGAACTCGGTATCGGGGTGATCAGCTACTACTCGCTGGCCAGCGGCTTCCTCAGCGGCAAGTACCGCAGCCAGGCCGACACCGCCGGGCGAGCCCGGGGGGAGAAGGTGAAGGGTTATCTCAACGAGCGCGGCGTGGCCATCCTCGCGGCGCTCGACGAAGTGGCCGAGCAGTACAACGCCAACCCGACCCAGGTCGCCCTGGCCTGGCTCATCGCTCGCCCGACGGTGACCGCGCCGATCGCCAGCGCCACCAGCCTGGAACAGCTCGACGACCTGATCGCCGCCACCCACCTGAAGCTCGACGAACAGGCGATCCACCGCCTGGACAGCGCCAGCGCCTATTGACCGACCTGCCGTCGGCGGGCGGCCTCGCCCCGTTGCGTAGAGCGGATAACCGTATCGCGGCTATCCGCCCCGCATCGACGGGAAAGCCTTAGCTGAAGCGCGCCAGCAGCGAACCGATGTCCAGGTCGCCCTGTGGCGCCTGGCCGTCCGGCGTCAGCTTGTTGACCAGTTCCGGCAGCAGGCTGCTCAGGTGTTCGGCCGCCTCGCCCTGGCTGACTCCGGCGGAGTCCGCCAGTTGCTGCAACTGACCGTCGCCGAAGGCGCGGGAAATGTCCGCCGCCGACACCGACTGGTTCGGCCCAGCGCCGATCCAGGAATTCAGGGCATCGCCCAGGCCTGCGTTCTGGAGCATCTGGAACAATCCGCCGAGTCCGCCCAGGGAGCCGGCCTCCACGCCCGGCGCCGCCTGCCCGGCACCGCCCGCGGCGCCACCGA
The DNA here is from genome assembly GCF_001813645.1 of Pseudomonas sp. HMSC063H08. Taxonomy (NCBI): domain Bacteria; kingdom Pseudomonadati; phylum Pseudomonadota; class Gammaproteobacteria; order Pseudomonadales; family Pseudomonadaceae; genus Pseudomonas; species Pseudomonas sp. HMSC063H08. The sequence continues at coordinate 60,023 of NZ_KV813339.1, read as the reverse complement.
GCAGATCGCCGAGGACGCCACCCAGCCCGCCGCTCGCAGCCCCGCCGCCGGCGCCACCAAGGATGCTGCCCAGCGAACCGAGCAGACCACCGCCATCGCCACCGCCCTGTGCCGCACCGCCCTGGCGCGACATCAGCATGGTCACCAGCCCGATCAACAGGGCCACTTTCGGATCGCGAGCACCTCCCTGTCCTTCAGAGCCACCCAGCGCCGAACCGAGAATCGAATCGAGCAGTCCCATTGGTCTTCCTCCTGATCTGATGCCCACGGCGCGGCGCCGCGGGATACGGGTAACTCCATTCCCGGCACTGCGCCATCATGCGCAGCGCCGGGTCATGGCCTCGGACATCGACCGGAAGCGGACGTTCCGGCACTCAAGGATGGATTTCGAAGCGATCCGCGTCCATGTAGGCCGGGAAACGCTGGCGATAGGCCGCCAGTGCCGCCGCGTCCAGCCGGACGCGGAACACGCCGTCGGCGTCCGCCGCGTTGAACAGGCTGTCGCCCTGGAAGTCCAGGACCTGGCTATCCCCAGCGTAGCGCAAGGCGTTGCCGTCTTCGCCGATACGGTTCACCGCCACCACGTAGCAAAGGTTCTCGATCGCCCGCGCCGGCAGCAGGCGGTTCCAGTGCTGTCGACGAGGCGCGGGCCAGTTGGCGGTGTAGAGCAACAGGTCGGTGTCGTGCGGGTCGCGGCTCCACACCGGGAAACGCAGGTCGTAGCAGATCAACGGGCGCACCCGCCAGCCCTTGAGTTCGAACAGTTCCTGGCGTTCGCCGGGACTGTAGTGCTCGTGCTCGCCGGCCATGCGGAACAGATGGCGCTTGTCGTAGTGCAGCATCTCGCCGTCCGGACGCGCCCAGAGCAGGCGGTTGCGATGGCTGCCGTCGGCGAGCTGGACGATCAGGCTGCCGGTGACCACCGCACCAAGGCGCCGGGCCTGCTCCAGCAGCCAGGCATGGGTCGGCCCCAGCTCGGGCTCGGCCTGCTCGGCCGAAGCCATGCTGAAACCCGTGGTGAACATCTCCGGGAGGACCACCAGGTCGGCGCCGGCGGCGCTCTCCAGCAGGGCGGCGAAATGCTCGCGGTTGGCCTGGGCGTCGTGCCAGGCCAGGGAGGATTGGACCAGGGCGATGTCCAGGTCCGGCAGAACCGTCAGATCGCGCATAGCTTTTCCGCTGCCTGACGCAGCGTCTCCTCGCGTTTGGCGTAACAGAACCGGACCAGCCGCATGGCGTCCGGCGCCTTTTCATAAAACACCGAAACCGGGATCGCCGCCACTCCGTGTTCGCGGGTCAGCCACTCGGCCATGGCCACGTCGTCCAGGTCCGGACGGACGGCCGAATAGTCCACGCACTGGAAGTAGGTGCCCGGCGCACGGGTGAAACGGAAGCGAGAGTCCAACAGCAGGTCGCAGAATAGGTCGCGCTTGGCCTGGTAGAAACCGGGCAATTGCCGCAAATGTTCGGGATGGCCGGCCATGTAGTCCGCCAATGCCCATTGCAGCGGCGTGACGCCACAGAAGTTGACGTACTGGTGAACCTTGCGCAGCTCCGCGCTGAGCGCCGGCGGCGCGACCACGTAGCCGGTCTTCCAGCCGGTGACGTGGTAGGTCTTGCCGAACGAGCTGACCACGAAGGAGCGCGGATACAACTCCTCGTGGGACAGCACGCTGGTATGGGCGACACCGTCGAACACCAGGTGCTCGTAGACCTCGTCGCTGATCAGGTAGATATCCCGGTCGCGGATCAACGCGGCCAGGCGGTCCAGTTCCTCGCGGTTGATCAGCGCGCCGCTGGGGTTGTGCGGGGTATTGATGATGACCAGCCGGGTACGCGGCCCGATGGCCTCGGCCATGCGCTGCCAGTCGATGGAGAAGTCCGGCAGCGCCAGCGGCACGTGCACGCAACGCCCGCCGGCGAGTTGCACGGAGGGTTCGTAGCTGTCGTAGGACGGGTCGAGTACCACCACTTCGTCGCCCGGATGGACCAGCGCCTGGATCGCGCTGAAGATCGCCTCGGTCGCCCCCGGCGTGATGGTCACCTCGCTGTCGGTGCTCACCCGGCGTCCATAGAACTGCTCGATCTTCTTCGCCACCTGCTCGCGCAGGGCCGGCAAGCCGGTCATCGGCGCGTACTGGTTGTGCCCGGCGGCGATATGCCGGCCTACCGCCTCGCGCAGCTCCGGCGGACCGTCGAAATCGGGAAAGCCCTGGGAGAGGTTGATCGCGCCACACTCGGCGGCCAGTTGCGACATGCGGGTGAAGATGGTGGTGCCGACATTCGGCAGCTTGCTCTGAATCATCGGGACTTCCTGCAGAGACTCGCCGGACGACAGCCCGGCCAGACGGGTGGCAGGGCAGGATAGCCGATCCGGGAGCGACGCTGCAGGGGCACGCCTTAGAAAAAACCGTGGCCGCTTCAGGTCAGAGGGGAATATGGGCCAGGCGATGGCGCAGGACGAACAACCGCCTCGCGATCATTCGTCGCCACGACAGGGCATCGGCGGTCAACGCCGGCGGCCTGGTTCGTCCCGCGGGCTACAGCCGCGGCCAATGAAAAAGGCCCGACAGGGATACCTGCCGGGCCTTTCGACGAAGGAAACGCCACCCTCAGCGGCGCTTGTCCTTCTTCTTTTTCTCGGCTTTCTTGTGGTGCGACATCAGCCGGCGCTTCTTGTTGACCTGGCGCGCGGTCAGCGAGTTCTTCTTGCCCTCGTAGGGGTTCTCGCCGCCCTTGTACTCGATGCGGATCGGCGTACCGACCAACTTCAATACCCGCCGGTAGGTCTTCTCCAGGTAGCGGGTGTAGGCCTTCGGCACCGCGTCCACCTGGTTGCCGTGGATCACGATCAGCGGCGGGTTGGCGCCGCCCAGGTGGGCGTAGCGCAGCTTGATCCGGCGACCGTTGACCATCGGCGGCTGGTGCACCTGCACGGCGTCCTCGAGGATGCTGGTCAGGCGGCTGGTCGGCCAGCGGGTCACCGCCGAACGGAAGGATTCCTGGACCGACTTGTAGAGATGGCCGACGCCGGTGCCATGCAGGGCCGAAATGAAATGGATGTCGGCGAAGTCGACGAACAGCAGGCGCCGCTCCAGTTCGGTCTTCACGTAGTCACGCTCGGCCGCCTCCATGCCATCCCACTTGTTCAGGGCGATGACCAGGGCACGGCCGGTCTCGAGGACGAAGCCGAGCAGGTTGAGGTCGTGCTCGACCACCCCTTCGCGGGCGTCCATGACGAAGATCACCACGTTGGCGTCCTGGATCGCCTGGAGGGTCTTCACCACCGAGAACTTTTCCACCGCCTCGAAGATCTTGCCGCGACGCCGCACGCCAGCGGTGTCGATCAGGGTGTACTTCTCCTCGTTGCGCTCGAACGGGATGTAGATGCTGTCGCGGGTGGTGCCGGCCTGGTCGTAGACGATCACCCGCTCTTCGCCGAGCATGCGGTTGACCAGGGTCGACTTGCCCACGTTGGGCCGGCCGATGATGGCGATCTTGATCCCGTCCTTCTCGCTGGGACCAGGAATCCGGGTCGGTTCCTCGCCTTCGGCGACCTCTTCGCTCGCCGGCTCGCCCTCGCCTTCTTCCTCCGCGTTGTCCTTGGGGAAGATCCCCAGGGCTTCCTGCAGCATATGGTTGATGCCGCGACCGTGGGCGGCGGCGATCGGCAGCGCATCGCCCAGGCCCAGCGGGCTGAACTCGGCACGAGCGAGATCGGGATCGATGGTGTCGACCTTGTTGGCGATCAGGAAGCTGCGCTTGTTCCGCTTGCGCAGGTGCTCGGCGATCATCTGGTCGGCGGCGGTCATGCCGGCGCGCGAATCGACCAGGAACAGGACGGCATCCGCCTCCTCGATGGCCTGCAACGATTGCTCGGCCATTTTCGCATCGATGCCTTCCTCATCGCCGGAGATGCCTCCGGTATCGATGACGATATAGGTGCGGCCCTGCCAGCGCGCCTCGCCGTACTGGCGATCGCGGGTCAGGCCTGCGTACTCCGCCACGATGGCGTCGCGCGACTTGGTCAGGCGGTTGAACAGAGTGGACTTGCCGACGTTCGGGCGACCCACCAGGGCAATAACGGGAACCATGCGGCTCTCCACGAGAATTCAGAAAACACAAAGGCCGCTGACGTCGGACGGCAGCGGCCGGACACTTGAAACCCAGTCTAGCGGATGGTGTAGGCGACGAGCTTGCCACCGTTGCCGAACACGTACATCCAGCTCCCGACCACCAGCGGACGAACCCGCACGCCATCGCTGTCGACCCGCTCGCGACCGACGAAGCGACCGTCCACCTGGCTCAGCAGGTGCACGTAGCCTTCCAGGTCGCCGACCACCACGTTGCTGGAGAACACCGCCGGAGCCGACAGTTGGCGACGCGCCAGAGCGTCGTTGTTCCACAGCGAAGAGGCGCCGCGCGAATCCAGGCCTTCCACCGAACCGCTGGCCTGGCTGACGTAGATATTGCCGAAGCCTTCGGCGACGCCGACGTAGCTCGACGCTTCGCGCTGCCAGAGCAGGCGGCCGCTGTTCACGTCCAGCGCCGCGGCACGGCCCTGGTAGCTGACCACGTAGAGGGTGTCGCCGGACAGCAGGAGGCCGCCGTCGATGTCCACCACGCGATCCAGTTCGGAACGCCCCTGGGGAATCGCTACCCGCTGCTCCCAGATCGGCAGGCCGCGCTGTACGTCGACCGCCACCACCTTGCCGCTGGCCAGGCCAGCCAGGGCCATGTTGCCGGCGATCAGCGGCGCGCCGGTGCCGCGCAGGGTCAGCACCGGCACGGTGCTTTCGTAGATCCAGCGCTGGTCGCCGCTGGCCGCATCGAGGCCGATCAGCTTGTCGTCCTGGGTCTGCACCACCACCACGTCGCCGTTGGTGGCCGGCGCCGACAGCACTTCGCTGTTGACTCGCTTGGTCCACTTCTTCTTGCCGGTGGCTTCGTCGAGGGCGATCACGTCACCGCGCAGGGTACCCACCAGCACCAGGCCGTAGCCAACGCCGACACCGCCGGAAACCGGACGTTCCAGGTCCTTCTTCCAGAGCACGTCGCCGGTCTCGCGCTGGATCGCCATCACCCGCCCTTCGGCGGACGCGGCGTAGATGCTGGAACCATCGACGGCCGGTTCGAGCAGGTTGTACAGGTCGCCCTGGCCATCACCGACCGAGCGGCTCCACTGCTTGCTCAACACGACTTCCTCTTTGAAGTCGGTCAGTTCGGCGGGCGGGAGTTCCTTCTTGCTGTTGCTGCTGCAACCCACGACCGCCAGGGCCAGGGCGAGCAGCGCCGCGTGTTTCCATTGCACCATCTCAGGCCTCTCCCTTGGACAGGTCGTCGAGCTTGATCTGCAGGGCATCGCCGGCACCGTCTTCGGGCAGCGACTGCTTGGCTTTCTCGTAGGCCGCGCGGGCCTCGTCGGTGCGCTTGAGCTGCACCAGCAGGTCGCCCTTGAGCTCCTCGCGGGTAGAGACGTAGGCCTTGTCGGCGTCGCCATCGAGCAGCTTCAGGCCTTCCTCGACCTTGCCCTGGGCCGCCAGGACCCGGGCCAGGCGCTGCCGCGCCAGTTCGCCGAGGGTGGCGTCGGCCGGCTTGTCCATGACCGCCTTCAGCTCGGCAACGGCGTCATCCAGCTTGCCGCTGTCGACCGCGACCTTGGCCACGAACAGGCTGCCGTACTGGGCATAATGGGTGCCGCCGAACTCGCTCTTCAGCTTGCCGGCCAGCTCCGCCACCTTCGCCGGATCCGGCTGGCCGGCCGGATTCAGCGCGGTTTCGATCAGTTGCTGGTAGACGATCGAGGCGCCCTGCGCCTGGTTGGTCTGGTACTTCTGCCAGGCCTGCCAGCCGAATACCACTGCCAGCGCGAGGATGCCGCCGGTGACCAGGGGCTTGCCGTTGCGCTGCCACCAGTCCTTGATCTGCGCCAGGTCTTCGTCTTCGGTACGCGATGTCACCCCAATCACTCCTATTCTTTATGTTCTCAAGCCTGTGCCAGACAGGCTGCCAGGTGCTCGGGCAGAGCATCCCAGGCAATGCTTTGTTGCTCGCCCTCGTCACGCAGGGGCTTGAAACCTACCACGCGATTGGCCACCTCGTCCTCCCCGAGGATCAGGGCAAAGCGCGCGCCGCTCTTGTCGGCCTTCTTGAACTGGCTCTTGAAGCTACCGGCGCCGGCGTTGACCAGCAGGCGTATGCCGGGAATGGCGCTGCGCAATTGTTCGGCCAGGGTCAGGGCGGCCAGCTCGGCCGGTTCGCCGAAGGCGCAGACGTAGAGGTCGGCCGGACGGTTCAGTTCGGCGGGGATCACCCCCAAGGTTTCCAGCAGCAGCACCAGGCGTTCCACGCCCATGGCGAAACCGACGCCCGGGGTCGGCTTGCCGCCGAACTGGCTGACCAGCCCGTCGTAGCGGCCACCGCCGCAAACGGTGCCCTGGGCGCCAAGCTTGTCGGTGACCCACTCGAAAGCCGTGCGGCAGTAATAGTCCAGGCCGCGCACCAGCTTCTGGTTGATTTCGTAGCGCAGTCCGACAGCATCCAGGCGGGCCTTGAGACCCTCGAAGTGGGCGATCGATTCTTCGTCGAGATAGTCGTGCAGGGTCGGCGCGCCGACCAGCAACGCCTGGGTGCTCTCCACCTTGCTGTCGAGGATTCGCAGCGGATTGGTGGTCATGCGCCGCTGGCTGTCTTCGTCGAGTTGCTCGAAGCGCTCCTGCAGATAGGCCACCAGGGCCTCGCGATAGCGTGCGCGGGCCTCGCTGGAACCGAGGGTGTTGAGCTGCAGGGTCACCGCGTCGGCCATGCCGAGCTTCTGCCACAGGCGCCAGGTGAGGATGATCAACTCGGCGTCGATGTCCGGACCGGGCAGGTTGAAGACTTCCACGCCGATCTGGTGGAACTGCCGGTAGCGACCTTTCTGCGGTTTCTCGTAACGGAACATCGGCCCGGTGTACCAGAGCTTCTGCACCTGGCCACCGCCGCTCAGGCCGTGCTCCAGCACGGCGCGCACGCAACCGGCGGTACCTTCCGGACGCATGGTCAGGGATTCGCCGTTGCGGTCGAGGAAGGTGTACATCTCCTTGTCGACCACGTCGGTGCCTTCGCCGATGCCGCGGGCGAAGAGTTCGGTGAACTCGAGGATGGGCAGGCGGATCTCGCTGTAGCCGTAGCCGTCCAGCAGGCCGGCGAAGGTGCGTTCCAGATAGCGCCAGGCCGGAGTCTGCTCCGGCAGGATGTCGTTCATGCCACGAATGGCTTGCAGGGACTTGCTCACGTAGGGTCCTTAAACGGGTCAGCCGCGGGCGATCAGGCTCGCATCGGCTTCGGCCTTCTCGGCCGCCTTCTGGCGGATCAGCCGTTCCAGCTCGTCCACCAGGTTGTCGTTGGTCAGTTTCTGCGACGGCTTGCCGTCGATATACACCAGGTTCGGAGTGCCGCCGGTGAGGCCGACATGGGCCTCCTTGGCTTCGCCCGGACCGTTGACGACGCAACCGATCACGGCCACGTCCATCGGTACCAGCAGGTCCTCCAGGCGCCCTTCCAGCTCGTTCATGGTCTTCACCACGTCGAAGTTCTGCCGCGAACAGCTCGGGCAGGCGATGAAGTTGATGCCACGGGAGCGCAGGTGCAGGGACTTGAGGATGTCGAAACCGACCTTGATCTCCTCGACCGGATCGGCAGCCAGGGAAATCCGGATGGTGTCGCCGATTCCCTCGGCCAGGAGCATGCCCAGCCCCACCGCCGACTTCACCGTGCCGGAGCGCAGGCCGCCGGCCTCGGTGATGCCCAGGTGCAGGGGCTGCTCGATCTGCCTGGCCAGCAGGCGATAGGCGGCGACGGCCATGAAGACGTCGGAGGCCTTGACGCTGACCTTGAAGTTCTGGAAGTCCAGCTTGTCGAGATGATCGACGTGGCGCATGGCCGATTCGAGCAGGGCTTCCGGGGTCGGTTCGCCGTATTTCTTCTGCAGGTCCTTTTCCAGCGAACCGGCATTGACGCCGATACGGATCGGGATGTTGCGCTCGCGCGCGGCGTCGACCACGGCCTTGACCCGGTCCTCGCGACCGATGTTGCCCGGATTGATGCGCAGGCAGTCCACTCCCAGCTCGGCGACGCGCAGGGCGATGCGATAGTCGAAGTGGATGTCGGCGACCAGCGGCACGTTGACCTGCTGCTTGATCTTGCCGAACGCCTCGGCGGCGTCCATGTCGGGGACGGAAACCCGCACGATGTCCGCACCGGCATCTTCCAGCCGGCGGATCTGCGCGACGGTGGCAGCGACGTCGCAGGTCTCGGTGTTGGTCATGCTCTGCACGGCGATCGGCGCATCGCCGCCCACCGGGACGTTGCCGACCCAGATTTTCCGAGACTTGCGGCGAATGATCGGAGAAGCGCTATGAATGCTCATTGTCCTACCTTCAGACGGGCCGTTTCGCCGCGGACGAAGGGGGTCACGTCCACCGGCTGGCCGTTGTAGCTGACCTGGGCGCCGCGAGCGAAACCGAGGCGCAGCTCCAGCGGGGCCTTGCCGGCCAGTTCCAGGCTGTCGCCCTTGCGCTTCAGCGCGCTGACCAGGACCTTGCCGTTGGCGTCGGTGACCTGGGTCCAGCAATCGGCGACGAACTGTACCTTGACCACCCCCTGGCCCTCGCCGGCCACCACGGGCGCGGCGGCAGGTTCGCTCGGCGTTGGCGGGGCGGCCGGACTGGCCGTCGCCGGAACGGCTGGAGCATTACCGGGAGCGGGAGCCGTGCCGGCAGGCGCGGCGGTAACAGGCTGCTGGGGCGCGGAGGGGGTGCCCTGGGCCGGAGCGGCGGGAACCTGCGCGCCCTCGCTCGCCACCGGCGGCGAACCCTCGGCCTGGGCGGCGACTTCCGGAGAAACCTCGGCGGGCGCTTGCTCGCCTTCCTTCTGCGCTTCGATCACCGCCTGGTCTTCAGGCTCGTCCAGGGTATGGATCTCGGTGGTGCCGTCGGCGCTTTCCACTTCGACATGCTCGAGGCTCAGACCGGCGGTTTCCGGCGTGCGCGCGGAATGCTCCTGCCACCAGAAGTAGCCGAAGCCGATCAGCAGGGCGAGCAGTAACAGACTGACGATACGCAGCACGTTGCGCGACAGGCGCACCGGCTCGGCGACCCGTCCCAGGCTCTGTACGGTGCTGCCGCTGGCATTGGTGCCGGTGAAATGGTCGAAGCTGTTGACCAGCTCGGCCTGGTCGAGGCCCATGAGCTTGGCGTAGGCGCGGATGTAGCCGCGCGAGAAGGTGTGCCCCGGCAGCTTGTCGAACGCGCCGTTTTCCAGCTGACGCAGCGAATTCTCGGTCAGGTTCAGTTGCCCGGCCACCTGCGACAACGACAAGCCCTTCTGCTCGCGCGCCTGGCGCAGGGTTTCCCCGGGGTTCTGACGGGAAGCGGTGGCTACGACTTCGGGCTGCGGCGCTTTCATCATTTTTCCGCCTGGAATTCCTGATATTCGGGAGAGCCTGGGTACAGGCGTTTCAACTGCAGGCCATAGCTGGCGGCCGTGTCGCGGTCCTCGAAGACCTTCGCGAGACGAATGCCCAGCAACAGGCTGCGGGCGTTCTGCCCGCCGCCCTGGGCAAAGAGATCATAGTACTGGCGAGCCGGCACGTACTCGCGCTCCTTGTAGAGCAGGTCGGCCATCTCCAGCGCGACGCTGGGCTGGTTACGGTTCAGACGCAGGGATTTCTCGAAGTACTCCTTGGCCTGGGCCGGTTTCTTCATTTGCAGCGAAACCAGGCCGAGGTTCTCGAAGACCCGCGAGCGCTCGGGATAGAGGGTGTCCTGGCTGGCCTCCAGGAGACGCTGATAGGCCTCCTCGTAGCGCTTCTGCTCGTAGAGGAAACCGCCGTAGTTGTTCAGTACCCGGGCATTGCGGCTATCGCTGGCGAGCGCCTTGCGGTACTCCTCGTCGGCCAGCTTGGGCTCCATCTCGGTCTGGAACACCACCGCCAGCGCGGCATGCGCGTCGGCGCTGGAAGGGTCGATCTCGAGGGCCTTGCGCAGCGGCACCTTGGCCTGCTCGGTGTTCCCCCGCTGGAGATAGCCGAGGCCGAGCTGGATATAGGCATCGCGCGCCTCGTCACGGCCCTTGTCGGTTTTCAGGGGATTCTGATCTCCGCTCGTCACGCAGCCTGTCAGCCCAACTGCCAACAGGAACACCAGCGCGGCGCGTACAGTCATCGGAACCCTCCTCTCACTCAATTTCGATTCGCCGCCGACTCGGACTCGGCCAGTTGGCGCACGGCAATATAACGTTCGCTCCGGCGGGTACGATCCATGACCTGGCCGACCAGCTGGCCACAGGCTGCGTCGATGTCGTCGCCGCGGGTGGTACGCACGGTCACGTTGAAGCCGCCCTTGTGCAACATGTCCTGGAAACGCCGGATGGCATTGTTGCTCGGGCGCTCGTAGCCGGAGTGCGGGAATGGATTAAACGGAATCAGGTTGATCTTGCAAGGCGTGTCTTTCAGCAATGCGATCATCTGCTCAGCATGCTCGGGCTGATCGTTGACATCCTTGAGCAGGGTGTACTCGACGGTCAGCACGCGCTTCTCGCCGAGCCGGGAAATATACCGGCGGCAGGCATCCAGCAGCATGCCCAGCGGATACTTCTTGTTGATCGGCACCAGCTTGTTGCGCAACTCGTCGTTCGGTGCGTGCAGCGACAGGGCCAGGGACACGTCGATCACCTCGCCGAGCTTGTCGATCATCGGCACCACGCCGGAGGTGGACAGGGTCACCTTGCGCTTGGAAATACCGTAGCCGAGGTCGTCCATCATGATGTTCATGGCGGCGACCACGTTGTCGAAGTTCAGCAGCGGCTCGCCCATGCCCATCATCACGACATTGGTGATGGCGCGGTCGATCTTGGCCGGAACGGTACCGAACGACTTGTTGGCGATCCACACCTGGCCGATCACCTCGGCGGCGGTGAGGTCGCTGTTGAAACCCTGCTTGCCGGTGGAGCAGAAACTGCAATCCAGGGCGCAGCCCGCCTGGGAGGACACGCACAGGGTGCCGCGTCCGCCCTGGGGGATGTACACGGTCTCGACGCAACTGCCGGACGCCACCCGGACCACCCACTTGCGGGTGCCGTCGGCGGAAATATCCTGGCTGACGATCTCGGGACCGCGTATCTCGGCTGAGGCCTTGAGCTTTTCGCGCAAGGCCTTGCCGACGTTGGTCATGGCGTCGAAATCGTCGACGCCAAAGTGGTGAATCCACTTCATGACCTGGCCGGCCCGGAAACGCTTCTCGCCGATGGACTCGAAGAACTGTTCCAGCTGCGGCTGGGTCAGGCCCAGCAGGTTCACCTTGCCGGCGGTGGTCGTTGTCATGGTTTCACCCTCACCCACGCTCGATCAGCGAATGCGCTCGCAGACTTCGGTAGCCGCGAAGAAATAGGCGATCTCGCGAGCGGCGGAAGCTTCGGAATCGGAACCGTGGACGGCGTTCTCGTCGATGGAGACGGCGAAGTCGGCGCGGATGGTACCGGCGTCGGCTTTCTTCGGATCGGTGGCGCCCATCAGCTCGCGGTTCTTGGCGATGGCGTCCTCGCCTTCCAGAACCTGGACTACAACCGGACCGGAAGTCATGAAGGAAACCAGGTCCTTGAAGAACGGACGCTCTTTGTGCTCGGCATAGAAGCCGCCGGCTTCACGCTCGGACAGCTGAACCATTTTAGCGGCGACGACGCGCAGGCCGGCTTTCTCGAAGCGGGTCAGGATTTCGCCGATCACGTTCTTGGAAACGGCGTCCGGCTTGATGATGGACAGGGTGCGTTGCAGTGCCATTGGTAAAACTCCGAAACAAGGTTGTCTAGCATGGGCGGCCCCGCCAGCGGGGCGGGACGCCGTGATTCGTTCAGGACGCTGACGAAAACGGCCCGAAAGGGCCGGAATCAGCGTGGCTGCGCCTGGCATCGGGCCCGGCGCGCCTAGCCTGGAATGCGCCCGCGGGCGATTTCAGGCCTTACCTAAAATAAAACCCGCGAATTATACGCGGGTTCCCGGCAAATGCGTAGGGCGGGCCTATGGCTAGTCCCGCTCCTCGATCCAGGCGGCCTGGATGGCCTCCAGGACTTTCTCCCCGCTACGCTGAGGATCGTCGGAGAACTCTGGAAGTTCCACCACCCAGCGCCGCAGATCGACGAAGTTGACGTATCGCGGATCGACCTCCGGCTTGCTTTCGTCGAGCTGGATGGCGATTTCCAGCACATCGGTCCATTTCAGGCTCATTGCACGCTCCTCTCTACCGCCGGGCTCAGTGGCCTTCCGACACCTGGTTGATGGTGTACTTGGGAATCTCGACCACCAGGTCTTCGTCGGCCACCACTGCCTGGCAGGATAGCCGCGAATCGGGCTCCAGACCCCAGGCCTTGTCCAGCATGTCGTCTTCGAGTTCGTCGGACGGCTCCATGGAATCGAGGCCTTCGCGGACGATTACGTGGCAGGTCGTGCAGGCGCAGGATTTCTCACAGGCATGCTCGATCTCGATGCCATTGCGCAACGCGGCATCCAGGATGGTTTCGCCGGGCTTCGCCTCGAATACCGCCCCCTCGGGGCAGTGGTCGGCATGGGGCAGAATCACGATCTGCGGCATCTTCGCTTATTCCTCGATTTCGTTGAGCCGGCGGCCGGAGAGCGCGGCCTTGACGGTCGCGTCCATCCGCCGTGCGGCGAAAGCGTCGGTCACCTGGGACAGGCGCTTGATCTGGTTCTCGATGGCCGCGGTGTCGCTACCACCGGCCAGTTCACGCAAGGTGTCCATCTGCGCCGCGATGGCCAGGCGCTCCTCTTCGTCCAGGAGCCGCTCGCCGTCGACGTCCAGCGCCGACTGCACGGCCTCCAGCAGCCGCTGCGCCTCGACCTGCTGTTCGCGCAGGGCGCGGGCAGCCTTGTCGTCGCCGGCGTAGTCGAAGGAGTCCTTGAGCATCCGCGCGATCTCGCCGTCGGTCAGCCCATAGGACGGCTTGACCTGGATGCTGGCCTCGACGCCGGAACTCAGTTCGCGTGCGGACACGCCGAGCAAGCCGTCGGCGTCGACCTGGAAGGTCACCCGGATTTTCGCCGCGCCCGCCACCATCGGCGGAATGCCGCGCAGCTCGAAGCGCGCCAGCGAACGACAATCCTTCACCAGCTCGCGCTCGCCCTGCAGCACGTGGATCATCATGGCCGTCTGGCCGTCCTTGTAGGTGGTGAACTCCTGGGCGCGCGCCACCGGGATGGTGGTATTGCGCGGAATCACCTTCTCCATCAGCCCGCCCATGGTTTCCAGGCCGAGCGACAGCGGAATGACGTCCAGCAGCAGCAATTCCTCGCCGCGCTTGTTGCCGGCCAGGGCATCGGCCTGGATGGCCGCGCCGATGGCGACCACCTGGTCCGGATCGATATCGGTCAGCGGCTCGCAGCCGAACAACTCGCCAACCGCCGTGCGCACACGGGGCACGCGGGTCGAGCCACCGACCATCACCACAGAGCGGATTTCTTCCAGATCGACACCGGAGTCGCGCACCGCTCGGCGGCAGGACTTCAGGCTGCGAGCGACGAACGGCTCGATCAACTCGTCGAGCGTCGCCCGGCTCAGCTCGCCGCTCCAGTCGCCGTAGGCGACCCGGACCGACGCCTCGTCGGTAAGACGCTCCTTGGCCGCACAGGCGATTTGCAGCAACTGCCGCTGGCTGCCCGGGTCCAGATCGGCAGAAAGGCCAGCCTGCTCGATCACCCAGCCAGCGATGGCATGGTCGAAGTCGTCGCCGCCCAGGGCCGTATCGCCGCCGGTGGCCAGGACTTCGAAGACACCGCGGGTCAGGCGCAGGATAGAAATGTCGAAGGTTCCACCACCCAGGTCATAGATGGCCACCAGGCCTTCCGCGCCCTTGTCCAGGCCGTAGGCCACGGCGGCGGCGGTCGGCTCGTTGAGCAGGCGCAGGACGTTCAGTCCGGCCAGGCGCGCGGCATCCTTGGTAGCCTGGCGCTGGGCGTCGTCGAAATAGGCCGGCACGGTGATCACCGCACCCACCAGCTCGCCACCGAGGGTGGTTTCGGCGCGCTGGCGCAGCTCACGCAGGATGTCCGCCGAGACTTCCACAGGACTCTTCAGCCCCTGTACGGTCTCGATGAAGGGCATGTGCGACTCGCCCTGGCGGAAGCGGTAGGGCAATTGCTCGCCCAGTTGCTTGACGTCCTCCAGGCCGCGCCCCATCAGACGCTTGACCGAAATGATGGTATTGAAGGGATCCTTCGCGGCGGCCGCGCGGGCGCTCTCACCCACTTCCGCCCGCTCGGCGTGATAACGCACCGCGGAAGGCAGGATCAGGCGCCCCTGCGCATCCGGCAAGGGCTCGGCGACGCCGCTACGCACCGCGGCGACCAGCGAATTGGTGGTACCCAGGTCGATCCCAACCGCCAGGCGACGCTCATGGGGCTTGGGACTCTGACCGGGCTCGGCGATCTGCAGTAGGGCCATGCTCTGTCTTAACTATGGGGTGCGACCCGGGGGCCGCAGGGATTAATCGTCGAGTCGCTCTTCCAGCTGGCGCACTTCCTGCGCGAGCTTGTCGAGGAACTGCATGCGACGGACCAGGCGTTCGGCCTCTTCGCGGCGCTGCGCATCGTCCCAGCACGCGGCGAACTCGCGCTCCAGCTCGGCCTGGGCGGCCTTGAGCCGACGCTTGAAGGTCGCCACGCCGGCCAGGTCGGCGCTGTCCTGCAACTCCTCCAGTTCCTCGCGCAGCTGCATCTGCTGCAGGAGAAACTCCGGATCCTGCACCGTAGCCTCCAAGGGCAACTCGTGACCACTCAGGGTCAACAGGTACAGGGCCCGGCGCGGAGCGCTCTTCAGGGTCTGGTAGGCCTCGTTCAGTTGCGCCGCGCGCTCCAGGGCGAGACGCTGCTCGCGCTCGGGAGCGTCGGCGAAACGGTCGGGATGGACGCTGCGCACCAACTCGCGATAGCGCTGGCCGAGCTCGTCGAGATCGACCAGGAAAGCCGGTTGCAGGTCGAACTGGGCGAAATGACAGGGTTTACCCACGCCGGCCTCAGACGTTGAAGCTTTCGCCGCAGCCGCATTCGCCACGAACGTTGGGATTGTTGAACTTGAAGCCTTCGTTGAGCCCTTCGCGAGTGAAGTCCAGCTCGGTGCCATCGAGATAGACCAGGCTTTTCGGGTCGATGATGACCTTCACGCCATGGTTCTCGAAGACCAGGTCCTCGGCCGCCAGTTCATCGACGAATTCGAGGACATAGGCAAGCCCGGAACAGCCAGTGGTGCGCACGCCAAGACGGATACCCTCGCCCTTGCCGCGCCCCTCGAGGGAGCGCTGCACGTGTTTGGCGGCGGCTTCGGTCATGCTGATGGCCATTGCAACTCCTTACTCGTCACGAGCGGCTTAGAGCAAACCCTTCTTCTGCTTGTAGTCGCGAACGGCGGCCTTGATGGCGTCTTCGGCGAGAACGGAGCAGTGGATCTTCACCGGCGGCAGGGCCAGCTCTTCGGCGATGGTGGTGTTCTTGATGGTTTCCGCCTCGTCCAGGGTCTTGCCCTTCATCCACTCGGTGGCGAGGGAGCTGGAGGCGATCGCGGAACCGCAACCGTAGGTCTTGAACTTGGCGTCTTCGATCACGCCCTGCTCGTTGACCTTGATCTGCAGGCGCATCACGTCGCCGCAGGCCGGCGCGCCGACCATGCCGGTGCCGACGTTGGGATCGGCAGCGTCGAGCTTGCCGACGTTGCGCGGGTTTTCGTAGTGGTCGATGACCTTTTCGCTATATGCCATGGCTAATCCTCACGTTTTTCCGGGGCACGAGGCGCTCAGTGCGCCTGCCATTCGACCTGGGACAGGTCGACGCCCTCTTTGTACATATCCCACAGCGGCGACAGTTCGCGCAGCTTGGAAACGGCCTCGACCACCTTCTTCGCGGCATAGTCGATCTCTTCCTCGGTGGTGAAGCGACCGAAGGTGAAGCGGATGGAGCTATGCGCCAGTTCGTCGTTGCGGCCCAGGGCGCGCAATACGTAGGACGGTTCCAGGGACGCCGAGGTACAGGCCGAACCGGAGGAGACCGCGAGGTCCTTGAGCGCCATGATCAGCGACTCGCCCTCGACGTAGTTGAAGCTGACGTTGAGGTTGTGCGGGACGCGGGAGGTCATGCTGCCGTTGATGTAGAGCTCTTCCAGGCCGTCGATCTGCGCGAAGAAGCGGTCGCGGAGCGCCAGCACGCGGGCGTTCTCCTGGGCCATTTCTTCCTTGGCGATGCGGAACGCCTCGCCCATGCCGACGATCTGGTGGGTGGCCAGGGTGCCGGAGCGCATGCCGCGCTCGTGGCCGCCGCCGTGCATCTGGCCCTCGATGCGGACGCGCGGCTTGCGCCGGACATAAAGCGCGCCAATGCCTTTCGGGCCGTAGGTCTTGTGCGCGGAGAAGGACATCAGGTCGACCTTGAGCTTGTCCAGGTCGATCTCGACCTTGCCGGTCGACTGTGCGGCGTCGACGTGGAACAGCACGCCGCGGGAGCGGGTCAGCTCGCCGATGGCGGCGATGTCGTTGACGGTGCCGATCTCGTTGTTCACGTGCATGACCGAGACCAGGATGGTGTCGTCACGCAGCGCCGCCTCGACCAGTGCCGGAGTGATCAGGCCATCTTCGCCTGGCTCCAGGTAGGTCACTTCGAAACCTTCGCGCTCCAGCTGGCGGCAGGTGTCGAGGACCGCCTTGTGCTCGATCTTCGAGGTGATGATGTGCTTGCCCTTGCCCGAGTAGAAGTGCGCGACGCCCTTGATCGCCAGGTTGTCGGACTCGGTGGCGCCGGAGGTCCAGACGATCTCGCGGGGATCGGCGTTGACCAGTTCGGCCACCTGGCGACGGGCGTTCTCCACGGCCTCCTCGGCTTTCCAGCCGAACACGTGGGAACGCGAAGCCGGGTTGCCGAAGTTGCCGTCCATCAGCAGGCATTCGCTCATTTTCTGGGCGACGCGGGGATCGACGGGAGTGGTCGCGGAGTAATCGAGGTAGATCGGCAATTTCATCAGGTAACTCCTACAGGCTGGCGCCCTGCTCAGTCGATGGCGGACGCTTCAATCTTGTCGAGACGAGGCGTCTTGCCTGAGCAACGGCGTTCGTCCTGGCGCAGCGCGACCTCCTGGACCTCCTGGCGGCTGACCAGATCGGCCAGGCTGATGCCGCTGAGGAACTCATGGATCTGCAAACTGAGGTCGCACCACAGGTGGTGGGTCAGACAGGTATCGCCGGAGTGGCAATCGCCCTGCCCCTGGCAGCGGGTCGCGTCGACGGATTCGTTGACCGCGTCGATCACCTGCGCCACATGGATGCCCGACATATGGCGGGACAGCTGGTAGCCGCCGCCCGGGCCGCGCACGCTGGTCACCAGGTTGCCACGGCGCAACTTGGCGAACAGCTGTTCGAGATAGGACAGGGAAATGCCTTGGCGTTCGGAGATATCGGCCAGCGAGACCGGACCTTGCTGAGCATGCAGCGCCAGGTCGAGCATGGCGGTTACGGCGTAGCGGCCTTTGGTGGTCAGACGCATGGGCTTTTCCCATCGGGATCATTCGGGGTTGACGCGGATTATGCTCTTATCCGAGTAATTAGGTCAACTATAAGACCGATCAAATTACTCAGGATTAGGCAAATTCAGGGCGCTACATGCTAGCAGAAAGCCGCCGGCCGCGCATTACGCGGCCGGATTGCCATCCTCGTCCTTGACCCCGGCGAAATCCTCCTCGCGCAATACCGGCAGATCCTTCGCGCAGTAGTCGCTCCCCAGGGCGGTGAGCGCCTGGCACATGCCCTCGAGCCGGCCGTCGACGGCCTGCAGGTGATCGAGCAACTGACCAATGGCACGCGCCACCGGGTCCGGCATGTCCTGGCTGACTCCGTAGGCATCGAAGCCGAGTTTCTCCGCCATCGCCTGGCGCTTGGCCTGCTGCTCGGTATCCTCGCGCATGATGATCCGCCCGGGAATGCCGACCACGGTGGCACCCGGCGGGACTTCCTTGGTCACCACGGCATTGGAGCCGACCTTGGCGCCCTCGCCGACGGTGAACGGGCCGAGCACCTTGGCACCGGCACCGACCACCACGTTGTTGCCGAGGGTGGGGTGGCGCTTGCCCTTGTTCCAGGTGGTACCGCCCAGGGTGACGCCCTGGTAGAGGGTGACGTCGTCGCCGATCTCGGCGGTTTCGCCGATGACGATGCCCATGCCGTGGTCGATGAAGAAGCGCCGGCCGATCCTGGCCCCCGGGTGGATCTCGATGCCGGTCATCCAGCGGCCGAAATTGGACACCAGGCGCGCCAGCCACTTCCAGCCGGACGTCCACAAGCCGTGGGCCAGCCGATGCAGCCAGACGGCGTGCAGGCCCGGATAACAGGTGAGGACCTCGAGTGCGTTGCGAGCCGCCGGATCACGGTGGAATACGCTTTGGATATCTTCACGCACACGTTCGAACATCAGTCGTCACTCCGCTTGTAGGACAGGCCTCGGGCCACCTTCTGGGTTTCGGTCAGGATCCCGCGCAGGATATTCATTTCCAGCTTGCTGATCGCGCTGCGCCCATACAGGCGCCGCAACCGCGACATCAGGTGGCGCGGCTTCTCCGGATCGAGGAAGCCGATATCGATCAGCGTCCTCTCCAGATGCGCGTAATAGAGTTCCAGCTCGTCGGCCGTCACCAGCTCGGTGTTGAGCATCGAGGTGGACTCGAACTTTTCCATCTTGGTCGGCTTGCCCTGGGCCGCCAGCCACGCCATGCGCACCTCGTAGGTGAGCACCTGGACCGCGGCCGCCAGGTTCAGCGAGCCGAACTCGGGATCGGAGGGGATATGCACATGGAACTGGCAGCGCTGCAATTCTTCGTTGGTCAAACCCGCATATTCACGCCCGAATACCAGGGCCACCTCGCCATTCGCCTCCAGGTGCTCCAGGCAGGTCGTCGCGCACTCGCGCGGATCCAGCAGCGGCCAGGGAATCCGCCGGTCGCGGGCGCTGGTGCCGAGCACCACGCTGCAGCCGCTCAGGGCCTCTTCCAGGGTGTCCACCACCCTTGCGGCGTCGAGGATGTCGGTGGCGCCGGAAGCCCGCGCCACCGCGTCGCCGTGGGGAAAGCTTTCCGGCTGCACCAGCACCAGTTGCGACAGGCCCATGTTCTTCATGGCACGGGCCGCCCCGCCGATGTTGCCGGGATGACTGGTGTTGACCAACACCACACGAATACGGTCGAGCAACGCCGATGCTCTCCAACGCCAAGTTACTGAAGGGTGTGAAATCCTACAGCAGAGGTCAGCTTTATACCATGCGGCCGACAGGTCGCCCTTCAAACGCCATCGGTTTCTGCTAGAATGGCCGGCTTTCTTTAACGACCCAGGTGACCTCTCCATGCAGCCTATGCTGAATATCGCCCTGCGCGCCGCTCGCAGCGCCGGCGAACTGATTTTCCGCTCCATCGAACGCCTGGATGTCATCTCGGTCAACGAGAAGGATGCCAAGGACTACGTGACCGAAGTCGATCGCGCCGCCGAGCAGACCATCGTCGCCGCGCTGCGCAAGGCCTATCCGACTCACGCGATCATGGGCGAGGAAGGCGGCTTCATCGAAGGCAGCGGCGAGGGCGCCGATTACCTCTGGGTGATCGATCCGCTGGACGGCACCACCAACTTCATCCATGGCGTACCGCACTTCGCCGTGAGCATCGCCTGCAAGTACAAGGGCCGCCTGGAGCACGCCGTGGTCCTCGACCCGGTACGCCAGGAAGAATTCACCGCCAGCCGCGGTCGCGGCGCCGCCCTCAACGGTCGCCGCCTGCGCGTCAGCGGCCGCAAGAGCCTGGAAGGCGCCCTGCTCGGCACCGGGTTCCCGTTCCGCGACAACCAGATCGACAATCTCGACAACTACCTGAACATGTTCCGCAGCCTGGTCGGCCAGACCGCCGGCATCCGCCGCGCCGGCGCCGCCAGCCTGGACCTGGCCTACGTCGCCGCCGGACGCTACGACGCCTTCTGGGAATTCGGCCTGTCCGAATGGGACATGGCGGCAGGCGCCCTGCTGGTACAGGAAGCCGGCGGCCTGGTGAGCGACTTCACCGGCAGCCACGAATTCCTCGAGAAGGGTCACATCGTCGCCGGCAACACCAAATGCTTCAAGGCACTGCTGACCACCATCCAGCCGCACCTGCCGCCGTCGCTGAAGCGCTGATCCGCCGCTGACGAAGAACCCGGCCTGGCGCCGGGTTTTTCATCTCCATGAAAATGCACAAGGGCGCCCGCGGGCGCCCTTGTGCATCATTGCGACAGTCAGGCTCAGCGCAGCGTTTCGCCCTGGCTGAGGATCAGCCGGCCATTCTTGTCGACCGGGATCTGGCTGCCCGGATCGCGCTCCATGCGGATCTGCCCGGCCTTGCCGTCGAGCATGTACTTCACGTCATAGCCGACGACCTTCTCGCTGCTGTCGTGCACGGTGCTGCAGCGGGTTTCGGTGGTGGTGTAGGTGTCACGCTCCTGCATGCCTTCCTGCACCTTGTTGCCGGCGTAGCCGCCGCCGACGGCGCCGGCCACGGTGGCGATCTTCTTGCCGGTACCGCCGCCGATCTGGTTGCCCAGCAAGCCGCCGACCACCGCACCGATGGCGGTACCGGCGATCTGGTGCTGGTCCTTGACCGGACGCTGACGGGTCACGGCCACGTCCTTGCAGACCTGGCGCGGCGTCTTGATGGTTTCCTTGACCGGCTGGACAGCGACGACCTCGGCGTAGTCGGGACCGCGATCCACCAGGCTATAGGTGGCTACCGCGCCACCTGCGGTCACGCCTACGGCACCCAGAACGGCCCCGACGAGCATCGACTTGTTCACATGTACCTCCTGGCTTTCATCCAATGCGGGCTATGTTCGCCCTTTGCCTTGCCTAGGACTGGGCAAAAACCACCAAGTTCCAGGCTCCCGACAAACGTTTCGTTGGCGCAGATACGAAAACTCCCGCCAAAAGCGGGAGTCCTCGAGTGACCGGCAGGCGCCGAAGTGCCGAACCAGAGCGCCTCAGGGGCGATCGTCGACGGTGTCCTTGGCCTGCGGCGGGATCAGGTCCTCGCTGGTCAGGTTCAGCCAGATCAAGACCACGTTGGCGATGTAGATCGACGAGTAGGTACCCGCCATTACACCGACGAACAAGGCGATGGAGAAACCGAACAGGTTGTCGCCGCCGAAGAACAGCAACGCGGCGATGGCCAGCAGCGTGGAGACCGAGGTGGCGATGGTGCGCAACAGGGTCTGGCTGGTGGAGATGTTCAGGTTCTCGATCAGACTGGCCTTGCGCAGCACGCGGAAGTTCTCGCGCACCCGGTCGAAGATCACGATGGTGTCGTTCAGCGAGTAACCGACTACCGCCAGCACCGCGGCGAGGACGGTCAGGTCGAAGGTCACCTGGAAGAACGACAGCACGCCCATCACGATGATCGCATCGTGCACCAGCGAGAGGATCGCCCCGAGGGCGAACTTCCACTGGAAGCGGAAGCCGACGTACAGCAGGATGCCGCCCAGCGCCAGGAGCATGCCGAGGCCGCCCTGGTCGCGCAGCTCTTCACCCACCTGCGGGCCGACGTACTCGACCCGCTTCAGGTTCGCCGGGTTGCCGGTATCGGCCTGCTGCAAGGCGGTAGCGACCTTCTTGCCCAGTTCCGGGTCCTCGCTGGGCATCCGCACCAGCACGTCGCGGGCGTCGCCGAAGCTCTGCACCACGGCGTCCTCGTAGCCGGCGCCGACCAGTTGACCACGCACCTTGCCGAGATCGGCCGGTTGTTCGTAGGTCAGCTCGATCAGCGTACCGCCGGTGAAGTCGAGGCCGAAGTTGATGCCCTTGGTGAACCAGCTGCCCAGGGCGATGACGGTCAGGATCAGGGTGACGGCAAACGCGATGTTGCGGATGCCCATGAAGTTGATGGTACCGATCTTGATATTCATCTCAGCCCCCTTAGATCCACAGCTTCTTGAAGTCACGCCCGCCGAAGATCAGGTTGACCATTGCGCGGGTGACCATGATGGCCGTGAACATCGAGGTGATGATGCCGAGCGACATGGTCACGGCAAATCCTTTCACCGGGCCGGTGCCCATGGCGTAGAGGATGCCGCCGACCAGCAGCGAGGTCAGGTTGGCGTCGAGGATCGCGGTGAAGGCACGGTTGAAGCCTTCGTGGATCGCCCTCTGGACCGACATGCCATTGGCCAGCTCCTCGCGTATCCGCGAGAAGATCAGCACGTTGGCGTCCACCGCCATGCCCATGGTCAGCACGATACCGGCGATGCCCGGCAGGGTCAGGGTCGCGCCGAGGATCGACATCAGCGCTACCAGCATGACCATGTTGAAGGCCAGCGCAACGGTGGCGATCACGCCGAAGAAACGGTAGATGACGATGATGAACAGCGATACGAAGAGCATGCCCCAGAGCGACGCATCGACACCCTTGGCGATGTTGTCCGCCCCCAGGCTCGGGCCGATGGTGCGTTCTTCGGCGAAGTACATCGGTGCAGCCAGGCCGCCGGCACGCAGCAGCAGGGCCAGTTCGGAGGACTCGCCCGGGCCATCGAGGCCGGTGATGCGGAACTGGTTGCCCAGCGGCGACTGGATGGTCGCCAGACTGATGATCTGCTTCTCTTCCTTGAACGCCGGAACCGCGACCTCCTTCTCGACGCCATCGACCATCTGCTTGGTGTAGCGGGTCACCGGCTTCTGCTCGATGAACACCACCGCCATGCTGCGGCCGACGTTGTTGCGGGTGGCGCGGTTCATCAGCTCGCCGCCATGGCCATCCAGGCGGATGTTCACCTGCGGGCGGCCGTTCTCGTCGAAACTGGCGCTGGCGTCGGTGACCTGGTCGCCGGTGATGATCACCCCGCGCTCCAGCGGCACCGGCGGACGGCGCGGCTCGCGGAACTCGAAGGTCTCGGTGGCGGACTTCAGGGCGTCCGGCTCGGCGGCCAGGCGGAATTCGAGGTTGGCGGTCTTGCCGAGGATCCGCTTGGCTTCCGCGGTGTCCTGCACGCCCGGCAGCTCGACCACGATGCGATTGGCGCCCTGGCGCTGCACCAGCGGCTCGGATACGCCCAGCTCGTTGACCCGGTTGCGGACGGTGGTGAGGTTCTGCTTGATGGAGTACTCGCGGATTTCCGCCAGTTTGGCCTGGGTCAGGGCGACACGCAGGACCTGCAGGCCGTTGCGCTCTTCGGGCACGACCTCGAAATCGCGGAAGTCCTTGGCGATCAGGCTGCGCGCCTTGTCCAGGGATTCGCTGTCGGTGAAGCCGAGCTGGATCGCGCGATCCTGGATCGGCAGGCTGCGGTAGCGCACGCGCTCCTTGCGCAGCAGGCTCTTCACTTCGCTTTCATAGACCTTCAGGCGGGCATCGACCGCCTTGTCCATGTCCACTTCCAGCAGGAAGTGCACGCCGCCGGACAGGTCCAGGCCGAGCTTCATCGGGCTGCCGCCCAGCTTGCGCAGCCACTCGGGAGTGGTCTGGGCCAGGTTCAGCGCCACCACGTAGTCGTCGCCCAGGGTCCGGCGCACCACTTCCTTGGCGGGAAGCTGGTCGTCCTGCTTGACCAGGCGGATCAGGCCGCCCTTCTTCGACAGGCTGTCGGCCTTCACCGCGATACCGGCGTCGGTCAGCGCCTTGGCAGCGCGGTCGACATCGGCCTGGGTGACCTGCAGCGCCGTGCTGGCGCCGCTGATCTGCACCGCCGGGTCGTCCGGGTAGAGGTTGGGTGCGGAATAGATGAACCCGACGGCGAGGACCGCCAGGATCAGCAGATATTTCCACAGAGGATACTTGTTGAGCATGACACCGCCCGTTATGACGCGGGGCGCCTTGCGCGCCCCGTCATGTGTTTAGGTGAAAATCAGATCGCTTTCAGGGTGCCTTTCGGCAGGGTCGCGGCAATCGCGGCCTTCTGGAACTTCAGCTCGACGTTGTCGGAAACCTCGACCACGACGAAATCGTCGGCGACCTTGGTCACCTTGCCGGCGATACCGCCGGAAGTGACGACTTCGTCACCTTTCTGCAGGTTGCCCAGCAGGTTCTTGTGTTCCTTGGCGCGCTTGGCCTGGGGACGCCAGATCATCAGGTAGAAGATGACCAGGAAGCCGACCAGGAAGACCCACTCGAAACCGGTGCCGGCCGGGCCAGCGGCTGCCGGAGCGGCTGCGTCGGCGTAGGCAGCGGGAATTAGAAAGCTCATGTAGCACTCCTGTCACAAAGCAATAGAGTTGGATAAAGGAAAGTCAGGCATCCAGCGGCGGCGTGGGAAGGCCGCGCTTGGCATAGAAGGCATCGACAAAGGCGGCCAATGTACCCTGTTGGATTGCCTCGCGCAAACCAGCCATAACCCGCTGATAATGCCGCAAGTTGTGGATGGTATTGAGCATGCTACCGAGCATTTCCCCGCACTTGTCCAAGTGGTGCAGATAGGCGCGGGAAAAATGTTTGCAGGTGTAACAGTCGCAGGTCGGGTCGAGCGTGGAGTCGTCGTGCTTGTGTACCGAGTTGCGGATCTTGATCACCCCGCTGTCGACGAACAGGTGGCCGTTGCGCGCATTGCGCGTCGGCATCACGCAGTCGAACATGTCCACGCCGCGGCGCACGCCTTCCACCAGGTCTTCCGGCTTGCCCACGCCCATCAGGTAGCGCGGCTTGTCGGCCGGCATCTGCGGCGGCAGGAAATCGAGCACGCGGATCATCTCTTCCTTCGGCTCGCCCACCGACAGGCCGCCGATGGCCAGGCCGTCGAAGCCGATCTCCTGCAGGCCATCCAGCGAGCGCAGGCGCAGGTCCTCGTGCATACCGCCCTGGACGATGCCGAACAGCGCCGACGGGCTATCGCCATGGGCGATCTTCGAGCGCTTGGCCCAGCGCAGCGACAGCTCCATGGAGCGCTTGGCGACGTCATGGTCGGCCGGGTACGGCGTGCACTCGTCGAAGATCATCACGATGTCCGAGCCCAGGGCGCGTTGCACCGCCATGGACTCCTCCGGCCCCATGAAGACCTTGGCGCCGTCCACCGGCGAGGCGAAGGTCACGCCCTCCTCCTTGATCTTGCGCATGGCTCCCAGACTGAACACCTGGAAACCGCCGGAATCGGTGAGGATCGGGCCTTTCCACTGCATGAAGTCGTGCAGGTCGCCGTGGCGCTGGATCACCTCGGTGCCCGGGCGCAACCAGAGATGGAAGGTGTTGCCGAGGATGATCTGCGCGCCGATGTCCTCGATGTCGCGCGGCAACATGCCCTTCACCGTGCCGTAGGTGCCCACCGGCATGAAGGCCGGGGTCTCGACCACGCCGCGGGGGAAGGTCAGGCGGCCGCGACGGGCCTTGCCGTCGGTCGCCAGCAGCTCGAAGTTCATGAAGCTCATGGATCAGTCCTCGGGTCCGCGGGGCGCGGGATTGCGGGTGATGAACATGGCATCACCGTAACTGAAGAAGCGATAGCCCTGCGCCACCGCCGCGGCGTAGGCGGCCATGGTCTCCGGGTAGCCGGCGAAGGCCGAGACCAGCATCAGCAGGGTGGATTCGGGCAGGTGGAAGTTGGTGACCAGGGCATCGACCACATGGAACGGCCGGCCCGGGTAGATGAAGATGTCGGTGTCGCCGCTGAAGGGCTTCAGCTCACCGTCGCGTGCCGCGCTTTCCAGCGAGCGCACGCTGGTGGTGCCGACGGCGACTACCCGGCCCCCGCGAGCCCGGCAGGCGGAAACCGCGTCCACCACGTCCTGGCCGACCTCCAGCCATTCGCGGTGCATCACATGGTCCTCGATGCGCTCGACACGCACCGGCTGGAAGGTACCGGCGCCGACATGCAGGGTAACGAAGGCGGTATCCACCCCCTTCGCGCGGATCGCCTCGAGCAGCGCCTCGTCGAAGTGCAGGCCGGCGGTCGGGGCCGCCACCGCACCGGCGCGCTGGGCGTAGACGGTCTGGTAGCGCTCGCGGTCGGCCGCATCGTCCGGTCGGTCGATATAGGGAGGCAACGGCATGTGCCCGACCCGCTCCAGCAAAGGCAGCACAGGCTCGGCGAAAGCGAGTTCGAACAGGGCGTCGTGGCGTTGCAGCATCTCCGCGCTGCCACCGCCTTCGACGAGGATCCGCATACCGGGCTTGGGCGCCTTGCTGGCGCGTATGTGGGCAAGCACCCGGTCCTGGTCGAGCACGCGCTCGACCAGGACTTCCAGCTTGCCACCGGACTCCTTCTGGCCGAACAGGCGCGCCGGGATCACCCGGGTATTGTTGAACACCATCAGGTCGCCCGGACGCAGGTAGTCCAGGAGATCGGCGAATTGTCTGTGGGCGAGGGTTCCCGTCGGGCCATCCAGCGCCAACAGGCGGCTTGCGCGGCGTTCAGGCAGGGGATGACGGGCGATCAGGGCCTCGGGCAAGTCGAAATGAAAATCGGCGACACGCATGGGGAGACTCTCGAAAGGCCGCGTAGCTTACCGGAAATGTGTTTTCCCCGCCACGAACCCGATTGACCAACGGTAGGCGCCTCCCTATACTGCGCCGCCATTGCCTCGGTGGCGGAATCGGTAGACGCGGCGGATTCAAAATCCGTTTCTGGCGACAGAGTGAGAGTTCGAGTCTCTCCCGAGGCACCATCCTGACTTCCCAAGCGTTTCCAGGGGGAGCACAGGACAGCAGAGAAACCGGCCTTCGCGCCGGTTTTTTGTTGTCCGCGATCTGGCTGATCCGGCCTGCAAATAAAAAAAGGCAGCGCTGGAGTCGAGACGCTGCCTTTTACCCGAGCTGCTGTCTTCCCAGCTCGGCAAAAAAAATCTACCACAGCCGACGCCAAAAAGAAGCCCCGCGGATGCGGGCTTCTTGTCGCGCCAGGGGCGGTTTGTACCTGTTCGGTCTGCGGGTCTTTTGCTCATCCGTGACGAATAAGCTGGCAGCTCGCCCCTGGCGCGGGACTTTCAGCCGCTAGCCTCGGTCCGCCGGCAGTGCGACGACGGAAGCCCCCTGCCCTTCCTGCACAGTCAGACTGGAAAGCAGACTCTCCAGCGGCATCGGCCGGCCGATCAGGTAGCCCTGCAGGTAATCCACCCCGCGGGCGGCCAGGTAGTCACGCTGCTCGGGAGTCTCCACGCCTTCGGCGACGATATCCAGGTCGAGCTTGGCGGACAGCTCGACGATGCTGTCGAGAATATGCCCGGAAAGAGTATCGATGCCGATGCGGGCGACGAAGCTCTGGTCGATCTTCAGGCAGTCCACCTGGAACTTGCGCAGGTAGGCCAGGCTGGAATGTCCAGTGCCGAAATCGTCGATGGCGATCTTCACTCCCAGGGCATGCAATTCGTCGAACAGGCGGTCGGTGACTTCGCTCGACTCGATCAGCTCGCGCTCGGTCAGTTCCAGGACCAGGGTGATGTGCCCGGGCGGAAACGCCGCCAACAGCTCGCGACAGTCGTCCACCAAGGCCAGTTCGTGGCAATGGGTGGCACTGATGTTGAAACCGATGTGGAAGCCTGGCTCCAGCTTCCCGGCATGCCCGCCCAGGTCTTCCGCGACCTGGCGCATCAGCGCGCGCGTCATCGGTACGATCAATCCCGAGCGCTCGGCGAAAGGTATGAACAGGTCGGGCCGGATCAGTCCCTCGCGCGGATGACGCCAGCGCATGAGCACCTCGACGCCTATCCAGCGTCCGCCCTGGCCGGGACTCAGCGGCTGGTAGTAGGGAATGAACTCGTTGGCCTCCAGGGCCCGGCGCAGTTCGCTGCTGGGCGAGGCGACCCGCCTGGATAGCCAGTAGCACAGAGTGCCGGCCAGCAGTCCGAAGAACAGTAGCAGGCCGAACATCGCCGGGTTCTGCGAGCGGATCGATCGCCATTCCTCGCCCTCGGGGAAGCCCGACAGCACCCGCAACGGATAACGCTGCGAAGCGAGCGATACGGCGGCGACCTCATAGGTGGGCGGCGCGTCGCGGTGGGTGCGGCCCTCGGCATCCAGCCAATTGGGACCGACCACCAGCACCTGTCGGCTACGTCGGTCGACGAGGTCCAGCACGTAGCTCAAGTAGCGCCCGTCGATCGCCGCCAATACCCCGCGCTTGCCGTCGGAGTCCCGCAGGACCAGCAGCGCGGCGTCCGGCGTGACCTGGTTACCGGGCATCAGCAAGAGGCGTCCGTCGACATAGTTCTCGATCCGCACCGGCTCGTCGAAGCCGCCGAACAACGACGTGCAATAGATCGTATTGTCGCGCGTCAAATTGACCGAGCGTACGAACGGCATGATCGCCACTTGCTCGCGCAGCGCCAGTTCGGCCTCGGGACAGGGGCGCCCCGCCACCGGCATGACCTTGCGCGCCGCCAGCGCAGCGTTGTCGAGCATCCGTTCGAACTGCCGCACCGCATTCCCGGCTGCCTGCTCGGACGTCTCCTGGAGGCTTCGCTCGGCCTGCCAGTAGAGGATGAGCAGCCCCAGGACGATCGGCATCACCCCGACCAGCACGGACAACGACAGCCGGAGCGCCTTTCTCCTGGCTCGCTTCACCGGAATCGGCATAGAAAAGACTCGTAATGATTGGGGTCTGCGCAAAGACTAGAACAGCCGGGGAAAAGCGTTGCCCGGATGGGCGGCGCAAGCTGCGGATGGACGTATAATCCCCGGCTTTGCCCCGCACGGAACACGCCGATGCCGAAACACATGCTTTCTCCCCAGGGCGACTATGCCCCTGCCGGTCTGGTCCGCCGCCTGGCGGCGATGTTCTATGACTTCCTGCTCTGCGTGGCGCTGATGATGGTGGTCACCCTGGTCTACCAGCAAGGCATCCTTCGACTGATCTACGGCAGCGAGCATCTGCGCGAACTGGCCGACCGCGGCGCGCTGATCGGCGACCCGCTGCTCTCGACCCTGCTGGTGTTCGCCCTGTTCGGCTTCTTCGCCAAATTCTGGACCCACAACGGCCAGACCCTGGGCATGCAGGTCTGGGGACTGCGCGTGCAGAACCGCGACGGCAGCGCCATCAGCCTGCTCCAGGCGCTGCTGCGCTTCATGATCGCCATCGCCTCCTGGCTGTGCCTCGGCCTCGGCTTCCTCTGGATGCTCTGGGACAAGGACAAGCGTACCTGGCACGACCGCTATTCGGAGAGCCAGGTGGTCAGGCTGCCGAAGAACACTCACAAGAAGTGAGCGAAACAGGTCCGCAGAACGCGCTGTTTTGGCCTTTGTCGCGCCGGCGGCCAGGCTCCAGCCCGACGCGACAAGGAAGCACAAAGGCCACCCGTGGGTGGCCTTTTTTCATACCCGGCCTGCCGGGCCTGTCAGCCCGCCCGGCGTAGCAGCCAGACACCCGCCAGTGCGCAGATCGAGGCGGGGATCACCACCGCCAGCAGCGGCGGGAAGTCGAACACCAGGCTGGAGGGACCGAGCAGGTCCTGGGCGATGCGGAAGACGAAGCCCACCAGCACGCCGGTGAAGATCCGCTGGCCCAGGGTCACCGAGCGCAACGGACCGAAGATGAAGGAAATCGCCATCAGCACCAGCGCGGCGGTCACCAGCGGTTGCAGGACCTTGGTCCAGAACGCCAGCCAGTAGCGGTTGTTGTTCAGGCCCTGGTCGGCGAGATAGTGGATGTACTGCCAGAGACCGCTGATAGACAGCGCCTCGGGCTCCATCACCACAGTGTTCAGCAGTTGCGGGCTGAGCTGGGCATCCCAGCGTTCGGTCGGTAGCTTGACCACCTCGGAACGCTTTTCCCTCGGATGCAGCAAGGTGGTGGTGACCTCTTCCAGTTGCCAGTGATCGGTCTCGAAGCGCGCGCGCTTGGCGAAACTGGCCGATTCCAGGCCACGCTGCTCGTCGAAGCGGTAGCGGGTCACGCCGTACAGCACGCCATTGGGCTGCACCGCGTTGATGTGGATGTACTCGCGCCCCTGGCGATGCCACAGACCGCGCTTGGAACTTTGCGAATCGCCGCCGCCCTGGGCCAGGGCGCGGCCGCTCTGGGCGATGTTCTCGGTCCAGGGCGCGACGTACTCGCCAACCAGGATGCCGGCCAGCATCAGCACTAGCATCGGTTTCATCACCGCCCAGACGATCCGTGACAGGGATACCCCGGCCGCGCGCATGATGGTCAGTTCGCTGTTGCTGGCCAGGGTGCCGAGGCCGACCAGGCAGCCGATCAGCGCCGCCATCGGCAACATGTCGTAGGCGCGCCGTGGCGCGGTGAGGAAGATGAAGCGCAGGGCGTCGCCGATGCCGTAGCTGGCGCTGATGTCGTTGAGTTCGTCGATGAAGGCGAACAGCAGCGCCAGGCCGAGGATCACCCCGAGCACCGCGAGGATCGCGACGAAGACGGTGACACCGATGTAACGATCGAGCTTAACCATGCGCCACCTCGCGACCGGCACGGGAGGACGCCAGCTTCAGGCGCAAGGGTTCCCAATAGAACAGAAGAAGACCGATCGCCAGGAATAGTCCGTGGACCCACCACAGGCCGATGGCCATGGGGATCTTGCCTTTGTCCAACTGGCCACGGACAGCGATCAGCAGAGCCAGGTAGCCCATATAAAGGAGGATCGCCGGCAGCAGCTTGAGGAAGCGCCCCTGGCGTGGGTTGACCCGCGACAGCGGCACCGCCAGCAGGGTCACCACGAACACCAGCAGCGGGGTCGACAGACGCCACTGCAATTCGGCCTGGTAGCGTGGGTTGTCGCTGCCGAACAGGTCGGCGGTGGGCACCGCGTCGCGCTCGCTCACCTCGCTGCTGGCCTCGGGCTTGGGCAGCATCACGCCATAGGTGTCGTACTGGATCGCCCGGTAGTTGGCCTGCCCGGGATTACCGTCGTAGCGGTAGCCATTGTGCAGGATCAGGTAACGGCTGCCATCCGCCTGGATGTTCTGGGTGCCCTTCTCCGCCACCAGGATGGAGATGCCGCGTTCCTGGTTGCTGCTGTTGAGGTCCTTCTGCGAGATGAAGATGCCGGCCAGTTCGCCGCGATCCTTCGACAGTTCCTCGGTATAGGTCACCCGGGTACCGTCGCGCATTGCCTGGAAACGGCCCGGGACCAGGGTGTCGAACTCGGTCAGGGTATCCTGCTTGTTCAACAGCAGGGCGAACTGGTTGATGCCCTGGGGCGCCAGGAACAGGCTCAGCCAGGCCACCAGGATCGCCACCAGCAGCGCCGGCGCCATGGTGTAGCCGAGCAGGCGCTTCTGGCTCATGCCGGTCGCCGAGAGCACGGTCATCTCGCTTTCCAGGTAGAGCCGCCCGTAGGCCAGCAGGATGCCGAGGAACAGGCCAAGCGGCAGGATCAACTGCAGGAAGCCGGGAATCCGGAACGCCATGATCAGGAACAGCGAACCGGGGTCGAGCAACCCCTGCGCCGCTTGCGCCAGGTACTTGATGAAACGGCCACTCATGATGATCACCAGCAGCACGGCGCTGACGGCGCTCATGGTGACCAGCACTTCACGGGACAAATAACGGAAAACGATCAATCCGGACACTCCTGGGTTGCCAGGCTCTGACGGGGCCCGTCGGCCCCGTCATCACGCGTTTCCGGCCATGGCGGCATGGCGCGGAGAAAATAGCCGGCATTATCCTGCGATTCGGCGGGCCTGTCACTGCGCAGGCCGAACCAAGAGCCCGATAGACCGTCGAGGCGAACGCTCGTTCAGCGCTTGCCGATTTATTCGACGACCGTCGCTGATTGCTCGCCGCCCTCTCCGAGATGACGGACGAACCAGTCTGCCGCGGCCTGGCTGGTGGCGTCGAAATGCTCGATGTACGGCGTGAAATGGCCGCCGGCGAGCATCAGCAGCCGCTTGGGCGGCAATGCCCGCTGGTAGGCCTCCAGGCAAAGGTCCGTGGGCGTGAGCAGGTCCCGGTCGGCGACGATCATCAGCAGCGGCGTGGGGCTGATCCGCGCCATGTGAATGCCTGGCTCGTTCTCCCGCGCCAGCTCGGCGCTACGCAGGGTCACCCGGTTGCACCAGTTCGGCGCCAGCGCCGCGCTGTCGGTGAAGAACCGGTGGGCGTCCGCGCCGGCCATCGCGCAAGGCTCGTCGGGGCCCGCGGCGACCGCCGGCAACAGCGCCGGCGGCAAGTCCTCGAAGCGCCGCTGGCGGTCCGCGTCGAAGCTTGCCAGCAATGCCGGCAACTGCTCGGCGCGGGTCCGGCGCAACGCCGAGGCATGGCCGCTGACGGTCGGCACCTGCGCCACCACGCATTTC
Organism: Pseudomonas sp. HMSC063H08; assembly: GCF_001813645.1. NCBI lineage: Bacteria > Pseudomonadati > Pseudomonadota > Gammaproteobacteria > Pseudomonadales > Pseudomonadaceae > Pseudomonas > Pseudomonas sp. HMSC063H08. The sequence continues at coordinate 27,777 of NZ_KV813339.1, read as the reverse complement.
ACCCGCCGATCCAGTGCGGCCACTTCCAGCACATGTCCGCCGCTGTAGCTGGTTCCCCAGATGCCGATGCGCCTCGCGTCGACCCGTGCCTGGGCGCCCAACCAGGTGATCGCGTCGCGATAGCCGCGACGCTGCATCACCGGATCGATTTCCTGGCGCGGCTCGCCGTCGCTGTCGCCGAAGTTCGGATGATCGTAGAGGAGCACGACGAAGCCGGCGGCGGCGAATACCTCGGCGTAACGGTCCAGGTACTGCTCCTTCACCCCGGAAAAACCGTGCGTCATGACGATCGCCGGCCGCTCGGCACGCGCCTCCGGCAAATACAGCCAGCCGCGCAGGGCGACACCCTCGGAGCGGAATTCCACGTTCAGTCGTTGCATGCTTGCCTCCCGGGGCGGTCGTCTGGAAACGGGCCCAGCATAGGAATCCTGCCGCGTCGGCGCCGTCCGCCAACGGACGAAGGCTACGCCGAATCGGACAAGGCGAAGTAGCGGCTCGGCGTGCTCCCGGTCAGGCGTCGGAACATGGCACTGAATGCGCTGGGCGTCTGGTAGCCGAGATCCACGGCGATCCGCGCCACCGCTTCGCCAGCCGCCAGGCGTGGCAGGGCGGCGGCCAGGCGCACCTGGTGGCGCCAATGGACGAAGGTCACTCCCAGTTCGGAGAGAAACAGCCGTGCCAGGGTCCGCGAGGACGCCCCCACGTAGCGCGCCCACTCCTCCAGCCCGCGAGGGTCGGCCGGGTTCTCCAGCAGCGCCTGGCAGATTCTTCCCAGGCGTCGGTCCGCGGGGTCGGGCAAGGCCAGGGGCTGTTCCCGCGACCACTCCAGTTCGTCCAGCAGCACCGCCATCAACCGCCCCTCCCGGCCGCGCTCGTCGTACAACAACGGCAGGCCGGCGGCGCGCACGATCAACTCGCGCAACAATGGGCTGACCATCACTCCGCGCGGCACCCGGGGGAATTCCGGCGGGCAGGACTGCGGCCGGACATAGACGGTGTGCAAGCGGACCTCGCCGCGCGCCAGCATCGCGTGCGCCATCCCCGCCGGCATCCATACCGCGCGCTGCGGCGGGACCAGCCATAGTGTGCGACCGACATGCAGTTCGATCACGCCCGACAGGGCATGGATCAACTGCGCCCGCTCGTGCCGATGCTCGGCGACCACGAAACCCGCCGGGAAGGTCTTGGCCATGACCCCGAGCGGCCGGCCGACTCGCTGGTAATCGCGTGGGTCGGTACTCCGGGCGGGATCCGCGACAGGTTTGCTGGCGGGCACGGTGCGACTCCTGCGGAACGAAACGTTCATTATAGGGACGCGGCATGGCCGCGGGTTCCCATGCGTACACAGTCGTGCCAGACACGCCGCAGTTGTGCGACCATGTGCGGCAACGGCCGGGAAGCACCGCCAACCCGGCTCCGGCGCTGTAGAACCTCGGTTGCCATCCTCGGCATGGAACGACCCCCGCCGCAACGACTAAGCTGTCGCTGCCTGCGTCACCGCCCCGGCGGCGACCGTCAGTCCTCGGGACGAATCGTGCTCGGAACAATCGCTTACCGCTAACGGATGCCGCCCCTTGCGCCATCCCGACTGTCTGTATTGGGGACCTCTTCCATGGAATTCCTTGTTAAAAGCGTACGCCCGGAAACCCTGAAAACCGCCACCCTGGTGCTCGCCGTAGGCGAAGGCCGCAAGCTCGGCGCCAGCGCCAAGGCGGTCGACGACGCCACCGGCGGCGCCATCAGCGCAGTGCTCAAGCGTGGCGACCTGGCCGGCAAGGTCGGCCAGACCCTGCTCCTGCAGAGCCTGCCCAATCTCAAGGCCGAGCGCGTGCTGCTGGTCGGCGCCGGCAAGGAGCGCGAACTGGGCGACCGCCAGTACCGCAAGCTGGCCTCCGCCGTGCTGTCGACCCTCAAGGGCCTGGCCGGCGCCGATGCCGCGCTGGCCCTCGGCGATCTCGCGGTGAAAGGCCGCGATGCCCACGCGAAGGCGCGTCTGCTGGTGGAAACCCTGGCCGATGGCCTGTACGTGTTCGATCGCTACAAGAGCCAGAAAGCCGAGCCGCTGAAACTGAAGAAGCTGACCCTGCTCGCCGACAAGGCCGACAGCGCCGCCGTCGAGCAAGGCAGCAAGGAAGCCCAGGCCATCGCCAATGGCATGGCCCTGACCCGTGATCTCGGCAACCTGCCGCCGAACGTCTGCCATCCGACGTTCCTCGGCGAGCAGGCCAAGGGCCTGGCCAAGGAGTTCAAGGGCCTGAAGGTCGAGGTCCTCGACGAGAAGAAACTGCGCGAGCTGGGCATGGGCTCGTTCCTCGCCGTCGCCCAGGGCAGCGACCAGCCGCCGCGGCTGATCGTCCTGCAATACAACGGCGCGAAGAAGGACCAGGCCCCGCACGTGCTGGTCGGCAAGGGCATCACCTTCGACACCGGCGGCATCAGCCTCAAGCCGGGCCTGGGCATGGACGAGATGAAGTTCGACATGTGCGGCGCCGCCAGCGTCTTCGGCACCTTCCGCGCGGTGCTCGAACTGCAGTTGCCGATCAACCTGGTCGGCCTGCTCGCCTGCGCCGAGAACATGCCCAGCGGCGGAGCCACCCGTCCGGGCGACATCGTCACCACCATGAGCGGGCAGACCGTCGAGATCCTCAACACCGACGCCGAAGGGCGCCTGGTGCTGTGCGACGCACTGACCTACGCCGAGCGCTTCAAGCCGCAGTCGGTGATCGACATCGCCACCCTCACCGGCGCCTGCATCGTCGCCCTGGGCAGCAACACCTCGGGCCTTATGGGCAACAACGAAGCGCTGGTCAGGCAACTGCTCAAGGCCGGCGAGTTCGCCGACGACCGCGCCTGGCAATTGCCGCTGTTCGACGAATACCAGGAACAGCTGGACAGCCCGTTCGCCGACATCGCCAACATCGGCGGGCCGAAGGCCGGCACCATCACCGCCGGCTGCTTCCTCTCGCGCTTCGCCAAGAAATACCACTGGGCGCACCTGGACATCGCCGGCACCGCCTGGATCAGCGGCGGCAAGGACAAAGGCGCCACCGGCCGCCCGGTTCCGTTGTTGACCCAGTACCTGCTGGAACGGGCCAAGTGACCCGGGTCGATTTCTACGTGATCCCCAGCGCCGATCCGTCGGCGCGCCTGCAGGTCGCCTGCCGCCTGGCCGAGAAGGCCTGGCGGCAGGGCATGCGGGTCTACCTGCATTGCGCCGACGAGGCGCAGCGCAGCGAGTTGGACGGCCGCCTGTGGAGCTTCCGCGGCGAGGCCTTCATTCCTCACAGCCTGGCCGAGGAAGACGCCGAGGCGCCCGTCGCCCTGGGCCTGGGCGAGCCCCCGGGGAACCATCGCGACCTGCTGATCAACCTGACCCTCGAGGCCCCCGGCTTCGTCGCGAACTTTTCGCGGGTGGCCGAACTGGTGGTCGAGGAGCCGGCGATCCGCCAGGCGGCACGGGATAAATTCCGCTTCTACCGGGAGCAGGGCTATCCTCTACAGGACCATCGCCTGCCGCGTATCTGAAGTGCACGACCATGGACAGCCACAAACCGACACAACCCCCGGAGCAGTTGCTCGATGATCTGGAGTCGATCCACGACCTGCTCTACGAACGGAACGAGCCGCCCTTGCTGACCGAATCCTTCGAGCCGGACAACATTCCCCTGCTCTCCGACGTCGTCTCCCCCGGTACCGCCCCGCGCGCGCCAGAGCCGCAGGCCGCGGCAGCCACCACGGCAGGGCTGGCGCCCGCCGAACAGGAGCGCCTGGACGACGAGTTGCGAGCGTCCGCCGAACTGATCCTGCAGGAAGTCATCGACGACTTCGCCCCGCAGATCGAAGCCGAACTGCGCCGCCGCCTGCAAGCCCGCCTGGGTCGCCTGCTCGGCCAACGCAACGGCTGATCCGGACGCGGCGGGCGCCCGCCGCGGCCCGCGGCCTTACCCCTGGGCCGCCATCCCCGCTATACTCCCGGACTTTCTTCGCATTTTCCCCAGCCATATTCAGCTTTGGTCCCCTTTCGCATGGACAAGACTTACCAGCCGCACGCCATCGAGACTTCCTGGTACGAGACCTGGGAGTCCAACGACTACTTCGCTCCGAGCGGCGAAGGCCAGCCCTACACCATCATGATCCCGCCGCCGAACGTGACCGGCAGCCTGCACATGGGCCATGGCTTCAACAACGCGATCATGGACGCGCTGATCCGCTACCGCCGCATGCAGGGCCGCAACACCCTGTGGCAGCCGGGCACCGATCACGCCGGCATCGCCACCCAGATGGTGGTCGAGCGCCAGCTCGGCGCCCAGGGCGTGAGCCGCCACGACCTCGGCCGGGAGAAGTTCCTGGAGAAGGTCTGGGAATGGAAGGAACAGTCCGGCGGCAACATCACCCGGCAGATTCGTCGCCTGGGCTCCTCGGTGGACTGGTCGCGCGAGCGCTTCACCATGGACGACGGCCTCTCCGAAGCGGTCAAGGAAGCCTTCGTGCGCCTGCATGAAGACGGCCTGATCTACCGCGGCAAACGCCTGGTGAACTGGGACACCAAGCTGCACACCGCGATTTCCGACCTGGAAGTGGAAAACCACGACGAGAAGGGCCACCTCTGGCACCTGCGCTACCCGCTGGTGAACGGCGCGAAGACCAGCGAAGGCCTGGATTACCTGGTGGTCGCCACCACCCGTCCGGAAACCCTGCTGGGCGACGCCGCGGTCGCGGTGCACCCGGAAGACGAGCGCTACGCCAAGCTGATCGGCCAGTTCGCCGAACTGCCGATCGTCGGCCGGCACATCCCGATCATCGCCGACGAGTACGTCGACCGCGAATTCGGCACCGGCTGCGTGAAGATCACCCCGGCCCACGACTTCAACGACTACGAAGTGGGCAAGCGCCACGACCTGCCGCTGATCAACATCTTCGACAAGAACGCCGCGGTGCTGGCCCAGGCCCAGGTGTTCCACCTCGACGGCAGCGTCAACCCGAACCTCGACCCCAGCCTGCCGCAGAGCTACGCCGGCATGGACCGCTTCGCCGCGCGTAAGGCCATCGTCGCTGAGTTCGAGGCCATGGGCCTGCTCGAGAAGGTCGACGATCACGCGCTGAAAGTACCGAAGGGCGACCGCTCCGGCACCGTCATCGAGCCCTGGCTGACCGACCAGTGGTACGTCAGCACCAAGCCGCTGGCCGAAGACGCCATCGCCGCCGTGGAAGACGGCCGTATCCAGTTCGTGCCCAAGCAGTACGAGAACATGTACTTCTCCTGGATGCGCGACATCCAGGACTGGTGCATCAGCCGCCAGCTCTGGTGGGGCCACCGCATCCCGGCCTGGTACGACGAGGCCGGCAACGTCTACGTCGGCCGCGACGAGGTCGAGGTGCGCACCAAGCACAAGCTCGGCAACGAGGTCGAGTTGCGCCAGGACGAAGACGTTCTCGACACCTGGTTCAGCTCCGGCCTGTGGACCTTCTCCACCCTCGGCTGGCCGCAGCAGACCGAGTTCCTCAAGACCTTCCACCCCACCGACGTGCTGGTCACCGGCTTCGACATCATCTTCTTCTGGGTCGCGCGGATGATCATGCTCACCATGCACCTGGTGAAGAACCCCGACGGCACCCCGCAGATCCCGTTCAAGACCGTCTATGTCCACGGCCTGGTGCGCGACGGCCAGGGCCAGAAGATGTCCAAGTCCAAGGGCAACGTGCTCGACCCGCTGGACATCGTCGACGGCATCGACCTCGATACCCTGCTGCAAAAGCGCACCAGCGGCATGATGCAGCCGAAGCTGGCGGAGAAGATCGCCAAGCAGACCCGCGCCGAATTCCCCGAAGGCATCGCCAGCTACGGCACCGACGCCCTGCGCTTCACCTTCTGCTCGCTGGCCTCCACCGGCCGCGACATCAAGTTCGACATGGGCCGCGTCGAAGGCTTCCGCAACTTCTGCAACAAGATCTGGAACGCCGCCAACTTCGTCATCGAGAACACCGATGGCCAGGACACCGGGGTCAACGGCGAGCCGGTCGAGCTGTCCTCGGTCGACCGCTGGATCATCTCCCAGTTGCAGCGCACCGAGCAGGAAGTCACCCGCCAGCTCGACGCCTTCCGCTTCGACCTGGCCGCCCAGGCCCTCTATGAGTTCATCTGGGACGAGTACTGCGCCTGGTACCTGGAGCTGGTCAAGCCGGTGCTGTGGGACGAGAACGCCCCTATCGAGCGCCAGCGCGGCACTCGTCGCACCCTGATCCGCGTGCTGGAGACGGCCCTGCGCCTGGCGCACCCGTTCATGCCGTTCATCACCGAGGAAATCTGGCAGCGCATCAAGGGCCAGGCCGGCAAGGAAGGCCCGACCCTGATGCTGCAACCCTGGCCGGTGGCCGACGAAGGCAGGATCGACGCCGCCGCCGAAGGCGACATCGAATGGGTCAAGGCGCTGATGCTCGGCGTGCGGCAGATCCGCGGCGAGATGAACATCTCCATGGCCAAGCGCATCGACATCATCCTCAGGAACGCCTCGCCCAGCGACCACCGCCGCCTGGCCGACAACGAGCCGCTGCTGATGAAACTGGCCAAGCTGGAAAGCATCCGCGTGCTGGAAGCCGGCGAGGAAGCGCCGATGTCCGCCACCGCCCTGGTCGGCGACATGGAAGTATTGGTGCCGATGGCCGGCCTGATCGACAAGAGCGCCGAACTGGGGCGCCTGGACAAGGAGATCCAGCGCCTGGAAGGCGAGGTCAAGCGCGTCGGCGGCAAGCTGTCCAACGAAGGCTTCGTCGCCAAGGCCCCGGCCGACGTGATCGAGAAGGAACGCGCCAAGCTCGCCGAGGCCGAACAGGCCCTGGCCAAGCTGGCCGAGCAACGGCAGAAGATCGCCGCGCTCTAAGCACTCTCGCCAAGGTACGGGGCTGCGGCCTCGTACCTTTCTCCCCTCAGGCGCCGCTGTCTATCTGCGCCGAAGTGATCTGGCATACCGCGTTCACCGTGGCGCTGGCCGAATAGGCGATCTCCGGCAGTTTGTTCTGTGTGGCCTGGGCGCTCAGCATCAGCGACAGCATGGCCTTGCCGGCATCGGTATTCATCGGCGGCAGGCGCATCAGGCCAAAGCCGCAATCCGCCGCTCCCGGCTTGCTGACGATGAAGCCCCAGCCTCCACCCGGAGAATTCGCGTCTACCATGAAGCCCACGCGCATGATGGTGACGTTGTTGACTTTCTTGTCGATGGCGTGGGCTGAAGCTGATACGAGCACCAGCAACAGAAATATAGCTACCTTCTGCCTCATATAACCTCCCCAGAAATTCTCACCCGAGAGACAGTCAAAATATTTCTTTAACCACCCCCTTTCCTACAACACGGTCCAACTCCCTAACCTCAAAAACATCCCCAATCCTTATTTCGCTACCGAAGAACTCCCAACTAGCAAACTTTATTTTCGCCATAACAGTCATCCCAGGATAGAGAACCTTATCATCAGGGTAGGTGTGAACCCCGCTAACAAGACACTCCACCTGATGAAATTTATGATGAGGAGAATACCCACTCACAACCCCTTTAACCTTAGGCATAGGAACTTCAACAGACAGTTCGATCAACGCCAAAACATCGTATCGCTTCATAAAGCACCTAAAACTCATGATGAATTGATCTTACACTTCTATTGAGCAACTCCATACCCCCCTCTTTAACGGTTACTACCCCGCTCTTGAAAATAAATGAATCAATCTGCCCATGAGTTACCTCAAACCCTTTAAGAGCAGACTTATCCACAACAGCCTTAACCACTGCCGAATAGTCAAAGTTAGTATTCGCATAAGTTAAAACCTCATTTAGGTTCATACCAAACTGCTTCATCTCGTTCCCCTCATATCTAAGAAAGAACTTTCCAGAGTCCATTATGCTATAAAACTCCTCAGGCCCAACCGCTCTATATAAATATACACTCTCAACCTCTACAACCTTCGTCACCCTACCTGCAAGATTAAAGCTCTTGACTGCAGAAAAACCTGAGGAAAATATCAAACTTCCTATATCAAACAGCCCCGCACCGGCTCGCTGATCCAGACTTTTATATGCAAGAAGGTCATCATACCCAACCCCAGAAATTTTCCGAGACAGGGTATTATTTGCATAGTGCTGAAAACCACCAACCAAAGGGTTCAACCATGATGTCGCTTGGGCAGCTGACATGAATCCCTTGAAAGTTCCCAAGCCAAAATCAAAGCCACTTTCAGGAAGATTTAGCTTCCAAGCATTACCCAGCAACAACCAACTATCATCTATAATTGGCGAGTACCAATATCCTCCCGTTGAAATGTCCTCCAACGCATACCCCGTCGGGTCTACACTGGCGAATGGATTGTTCCAACCATAAGAATACCGGTTGTAGGCCTGCGCATTGGCCGTATCCTGATAGACGATATCGGCGCTGAGGAACCGCCCGATCACCGGGTCATAGACCCGCCCGTTCATATGGACGAGCCCGGACTCCTCCAGGTGCTCGTGGCCGGTGAAGCCACGCCGGGTGGAGGTGGCGGTGGGTTGGTTGCCGTTGTCCTTCCAGTCAGCGCCACGGTGTTCGCCGAACGCGGCGAAAGACTGGCGTTCGCTGACGGCACCGTTGGCGTCGAGCAGGATTTCCACCGAGCCGAGCGCATCGCGCAGCAGGTAGAGCTTTTTGACGGCGCCCCCTTCCTTGCGCAGGATCAGGTAGTCGCCGACGTAGGCGTCCTGCCAACTGCGCCCGCCGTCGTTGACCTCCTCGAAACGCCCCTCGTCCAGGTAGACGGAGGTTCGGCCCTCCACCGTCTGCAGGTAGCGCTTGCGCTCGGGATCGTAGGAGAAGCGGCTGAGGCTGGAACCTGCGGAAATTTCCACGGGTTTATCGAACGATGCGTACTTGACTTGTCGCCCCGGCCCGCTGAGCTGGTTGCCGCGAGCGTCATAGCAATACGTCCCGGCGCTGGTGCCGCGCACGGCGTGCGGTCCGGGCTGGGCCACCCCGCCGCGACCAGCACAGAGCTGCTGCTCGGCGCTCGAATAGCTTCCGTAGCGATAGGCGCCGACACCGCTCTTGCCGGTCAGGTTGCCCAGGGCGTCGTAGGTAAAGTCCTGGACCACCTGTGTGCCATCCAGGGTCCGCGCGCTGCGCAACAGTCGATTGAGGTCATCGTAGCTCAGCACTTCGCTGTAGCCGCGGGCGTCGCTGCGCTCCAGCAGGTTGCCGAGGCCATCGTAGCGGTAGCTCAGGCTCTGCAGGACACTGCCGCCCTTGCTCGCCTGGATGCGCGTCAACCAGCCGGTGGCGGGCTGGTAGTCGCGCTGGCTTAGCACACCGTTGCCGTAGCTTTCGCGAACGATCTGGTCGCGGGCGTCGCGAGCCTGGATCTGCCGCAGCGTCGTCCCGGCGCCGTCCTGCTCCCCAGCGGCGAAGCCGTATCCATTATAGAGATGGCGAAGCACCTGGCCGTTGGCCAGGGTGGTGCTCGCCAGGCGGCTGAAGCCGTCGTAGCCATACGACTCCTGGTAGCTGCGGGTGACACCATCGACTTCGATATCCCAGCCTCTCGCCTTCAACCGCGCGAGATCGTCGTAGAGCAGCGCCTGGCGATAGCCCGGCCCGGCCACGCCGACCAGCTTGCCCAGGCTTTTCGTTCCCGTGTCGTACTGCCAGCGCGAAATGCTGGCCTGGCCGCCCAGGCGGTCGGTCTGCTCGAGCACCCGGCCGAGCAGGTCGTACTTGCGCTCGGTGCGACTGCCGTCGCTGGCGGTACGCACCAGGGCCTGGCCCAGGGCATCGTACTGCACGCTTTCCTGGCCGCTGTTCGGGTCGAAAAGGCCGGTGCGACGGCCCGCCGCGTCGTAGCTCATGCGGATCTCGCTGCGGCTGTCGCCAGCGACCTGGGTCCAGGCCAGGTTGCCGTCGGCGTCGTAGCGGTAGCGAACGGACACCTCGCCGGCACTGCCCAGGGCATTGGTACTGAGCACCAGCTTGCCACGCGCATCGTATTCGCGGCGCTCGGTCAGGCTCCTTCCGTCGTAGCCGAGGCTATATTGCTTCCAACTGCCACCAGCAGCGCGCGCGCCGTAGCTGTAGCTCAGTTGCGCCCCACTGGGCAACTGCCGGGCCAACGGCCGGTCCTGGGCGTCCCAGGTGGTCTGCAGGACGGTCGCCGCCTCGATGTAAGGCTCGGTAGTCGAACGCTGCCGGCCCAGCGCGTCGTAACTGTTGTCGACATTGATCCAACGACCGTCGAAGGCCTGGCGACGGTCGCGCAGGACCCGACCGAAGCCATCCAGGTACTGCCAGCGTTCCGCCGCGCCCTGCTGGCTGCCCCTGACGGTACGCGTGCGCACGGCTACCTTGGCGCCGCTGGCACAGATCGCCCGGCTGCCGCAAACCAGATAGTCGGTGGCGAGCAGGCTACCGTCGGCGAAGCGGCGCAGGGTTTCCCGGCCGAAAGCGTCGTAGAGATAACTCTCGGCCAGGCCGTTGGCGTCGACCTTGCTGGTCGGTTGGCCGCGGGCCGCCTCGTAGGCGAAGCGCTCGACATGGCCGAGGGCATTGGACCGAGTGCCCGGCCAGGGCCCCTGATAGGCGCCGAACTGTTCGCTGCGCGCCGCCAGTCCGGCGCCGCTGGTGGTAATCCGGACGATCCGGCCGTTGCCATCGTAGCTGTATTGACGGGTGATCTCCGCACCGGGCGAGCCACTGAAAGATGTTTCGCTGGCCGGCGCTAGAGTCCCCGGCTGCGCGCTGCGCAATTGCACCCGCGACTTGCTGTCGCTGTCGCCACTGGTACTTTCGGTTTCGCGGGTGACGAAACCAACCAGCCAGGAGGCGCCGTCGTTGCTGTACTGGCGCTCCACCACCCGGCTGTGCAAGGTTCCGCCGGTCAGGCTGGCGGCAATTTCCTCGGTCACCTGGGTGGGATTGCCGTAACTCTCGTCCATCACCACCTTGCGCCGCGTGGCGCTGACCGGCGCGCCCTGGTCGAAGCGTTCCTCGTTGAACTGGGCCGGGTAGACGAAGAAAGACTTGCCGGCGATGGTCGCGGCGGACCTCCACTGGTTCTGCTGACGCGCCAGGAGTTTTCCGGCGAGGCTGGTTTCCTCTTTGTCCAGGCGCCCAACGAAGGGGAAGTCCTGGCGCAACATCCTCACCTGGGTGCGCCCGCGTGCCAGGTCGCGAACCTCCATCTGGCGGAAACCGAGGAAGCCGCGGCCGAGCAGGTCCAGCCGCGCCCCCTGATAGAGATACTGGTAGTCGCGCGTGCCGCCGATACCGTCGGCGACCCGCAGGCGGCTGACCACCGGTCTGGGAATATTCAGCGAAACCTGGGGGAAGGCGCTGACCTGCGGCGTATGCACGGCGGGATCGTTGAGCCGGGCGTATTCGATGCCGAGGCTGTTGCCGCTGCCGGCGTCGATCCGACTGAGCAGTTCCGGCGAGCGTCGGTTGTGCAGGAACGCCCGCCAACGGATGCTGCGCCTGAGCGGCTCGACGACCAGGCTGCCGCCGACCAGCACATCCTGGAAACCGTCGCCGTTGACGTCCGCGACGAACATCTCGTAGGGGTCTACCAGCAGGCCTTCCGGGCTGAAGCCGCAGTTGGCGGCGGTCTGGTAGTACAGCCAACTCGCCGACTCGCGCCCGGCGGCATCCGGCGCGGTGTCCATGATCCGCTTCCAGACCGCCAGGGCATCCTGGCAACTCTTGTCCAGTTGCGTCGTCGAGGTTGCCAAACGGCGGCTCAGCGGAACCCCGGAGTCCAGTTCCTCGAAGCCGTTGCCGGTAAAGCGGAGCAGACCGAAAGTGCCGGAAGCGCGGGGATAGAGGATTTCCTCGCGGCCGTCTCCATCGTAGTCGACGGCCTTGGCCGCGTAGTCCTGGAGCGAGGCGCGAAACCTGTACTCTGGCAGCAACTGGGCAGCCGACAACGAAGTCCCCAGGCGCTGGAACAAACCCGCCGACAGGGGGCCGCCGGTATTCAGCAACAGATCGACCTTGCCGGAGGCGTTGGGTACCAGGTAGTCCATCTGCCCATCGCCATTGACATCGGCAGTCAGCGCCCGCGCCAGCTCGATGCCAAGGTCGACCATCGCCGCCGGCGCCATGCCGCTGCCACTGCGCCAGATACCTGCAGACAGCTTGCCGGCCTTGCCGCTGGCCAGACGCACGCCGCCGCCGGGATCACTGCCCCAGTAGGAGAACCAGCCATAGTCGATGGTCTTGAAGCCGCTGAGCAGGGCACTACGAGCGAAGGAGGGGATGGCTCCGGAACGATTGAGGTAAGCCACCCAACTGCCATTGATGGGCAGGAACAGGTCAAGCGAGCCGTTCTGGTCCAGATCAGCCACCAGCGGCGCGTAGGTGGCGAAGCCGGTGGAACCGCCGGCCAGGGAATAGACGATGCCGTTGGGGCCGGCCGGCGGGGCGGTCCAGGTATCGCCCAGGGCAACCACGCCATTGGCCGTATACAGCATCCACTGCATGTCGGCGTTCGCGGAATTCGGGTCCTTCCTCATGCGCAGGAAGAGGATCTCGTCCTTGCCGTCGCCGTTGAAATCCATCCGCGTCAGGGAAAACAACGGCGTATTATCGGCGTCGTACAATAGCCGCTCGACCAGGCTGCCGCCGTCGTAGGTCACCGCCTTCAGCTTGCCCATGGTGGCGTTGACCAGGGCGTGGCGGCCGTCGCCATTCAGATCGGCGGTGACGAAGCTGGCCTGGCTGATCAGCACATAGTCGAACTTGTCCAAGCCAGCGGACTCAGCCGTCCCGGTATAACCATAGACGCCCGCCAGGTAGTCGAAGGCAACCGGACTCAGACACTCCTTGCCGGCGCTCCCCCAGGCGCACCGTTGCACCTGCTTCAAACGCACCTTGCTGGCGTCGCCCTGGGTGCGCTCGTAGGCAAGTTCGGTGCGAAACAACTGCTGCGCGGCAGGTCCCCGCACGGCGATCGCGGTCAGTACATGGGTGGAACTGGTATAGCCACCGGCGAAATAGCGCGGCACGCTGCGCAAGGCGCCTGCGTACTCGAAGGAAACCCGGTTACCGGCATAGAGTATTTCGCTGGGGACCAGACTGTTGGCGGCCAGGTAGCGGTATTCGATGGCATTACCGAAGCGGTCCGTCGCCGAACTGATGCCCCATTGATAGGGAACCGCCGCTCCTTGCGCCTTAATCGCAGCCGCGCCGCCATAGGTCAGAATCCGACCGTCCCGAGTGCGTACTTCGAAACCGAGCGAGGCGGCGCTGCCGGTGGCCTGGACTCGGGAGAAGCTGTCGATCTCGGTACGATAGACGCTGCCCGGCTTGAAGTACTCGCCGGACAGCAACTGCAGGCGCATGCCATCCAGGCATAGGCGATCCGACTCCAACAGGCCGACCTGGCGGTTCTGCCCATCCTGGGCGATGCTCGCCGGACAACGCTCGATCGACGACAGCCCAGCCAGGCTCCAACCTTCGCCCAGCACGCCGCCCCCACCGCCCTGGACCAGTGCCAGCTCGGGTTGCAGCCCAGCAATGCCTGGCGGCAGCTCGAGGGGATAACGGTAGTCCAACCCACCGTCGCCTCTCACACCTGCCTGGGGAGCCAGCAGGTTCAACGCGGTGAAGGCTTCCGCTGCCTTGCCCAGTACCACGCCGGGAAGCGGAGTGGGTACGCTCAGGTAGCGAGCCACCAGTTGTCCACCGGCATCGATGAACAACGTGCTCTGCCCCTGGGTCGGATGGCTGACTCGAATGCTGGTACCGCCGTTGCCCAGCCAATCGCCAAGGGCGAAACGAGCGCCGGCGTCGTAGCCGATCTCGGTGCCCAGCCCGGTACCGCTGGCTACCTGCAGTACGCCCTGCGCGGAAGGGTTGCCGCTGACGATCAGCAGCGAGTCGCTGGAATCGTTCGGCTGCAGGACCAGGTCGAGGATGCCATCGCGATTCAGGTCGCCGATGAAGCTCTGGTAGGGCGCCGCCGTCCAGGCCACGGCGTTCAGATCCGCCGCCGGTGGATCGTAGAGGGCGCTGTAGCTGGCACCATTGCGCAGCAGGACGACATTCTTCAACGGTGGCAGGAGCGGAATCGGCGTAGCCACTTCGCCCCCCACCACGACCACCGAAGTGACCGCCTTCAGGTAGAGGTCCGGCTGACCGTCGCCGTTGTAGTCGCCGCTATAGACACGGAAGTTTGCCGAACGCCAGCCAGCGGCGGTCGCGTCCCCGACCATGAGACAGATCGCCACGGCGACGATCCACGCACTCCAACGTCCCACCATGCATCCCCCAGAGCCCACCCCCATGGCAGGCACGCAGACCGGGCGCAAAGCACCGCTCCCAGGCAGGCGGTGCGGTACGCGTCCTTGCAACTCGGGAGACGTTTACCACAAGGCCATCAATTGGCCACATATCTTTGGTTGGGCTCGAAACCGATGACCTTCTGATCGGAGGCCACGCGGGGCCTCATCGAATTTTCGCAAAGGGCAGGCACTCCCCCTTGCCCGCCCCCCAGCGGTAATCCCACCGCAAGAAAAAACATCAAACCTGCTGACGACTTGCGCGAAAAATGCGATGTTTCGGCCACGCTGTACCCGCACCGCCCAATCAGAACAATTCGCTACAGCGCGCCAATACAATCAGGAGATCGCCGCATGATGCAGGCCTATAAGAATAAATGGTTGCCCCTCAGTGCCCTGGCCCTTGGCATGGCCCTGTCCTTCGGCGCCAACGCCGACGAGCAGAAGTCGGTGGCCGTGACCGCCATCGTCGAGCACCCGGCGCTGGACGCCGCTCGCGACGGGGTCAAGGAGGCCCTCCAGGAGGCCGGCTACGAAGACGGCAAGAACCTCAAGTGGCAGTACCAGAGCGCCCAGGGCAACACCGGCACCGCCGCGCAGATCGCCCGCAAGTTCATCGGCGACAAGCCCGACGTGATCGTCGGCATCGCCACTCCGTCGGCCCAGGCGCTGGTGGCCGCGACCAAGAGCATCCCGATCGTCTTCAGCACCGTCACCGACCCGGTCGGCGCGCACCTGACGCCGAGCTGGGAAGCCTCCGGCACCAACGTCACCGGGGTTTCCGACATGCTCGCGCTGGACAAGCAGATCGAGCTGATCAAGAAAGTGGTGCCGGGCGCCAAGCGCATCGGCATGGTCTACAACCCGGGCGAAGCCAACTCCGTGGTGGTGGTCAAGGAGCTGAAGGAGCTGCTGCCGAAGATGGGCCTGAGCCTGGTCGAAGCCTCGGCCCCGCGTTCGGTGGACGTCAGCTCGGCGGCGCGCAGCCTGGTCGGCAAGGTCGACGCGATCTACACCAACACCGACAACAACGTGGTGTCCGCCTACGAGGCGCTGGTCAAGGTCGGCAACGACGCGAAGATCCCGCTGATCGCCTCCGACACCGACAGCGTCAAGCGCGGCGCCATCGCCGCCCTCGGCATCAACTACAAGGAGATGGGCAAGCAGACCGGCCGCATGGTGGTGCGCATCCTCAAGGGCGAGAAGCCGGGCGAGATCAAGCCGGAGACCAGCGACAACCTGCAGCTGTTCGTCAATCCCGGGGCCGCGCAGAAGCAAGGCGTGACCCTGTCCGACGAACTGCTCAAGTCGGCCGCGGAAGTCATCAAGTAAAAAAAGCGGCCGCCGGCCGCGGGCGTCCCGCCCGTGGCCGGACGGCACGATAATCCTGCCTTCACGCACTCGGTTACGAAGTCATGTCTCTGTTTTCCCTGTTCGGTGCCCTGGAGATCGGCCTGATCTTCAGCCTCGTGGCACTCGGCGTATTCATCTCCTTCCGCCTGCTGCGCTTCCCCGACCTCACGGTGGACGGCAGCTTCCCGCTCGGCGGCGCGGTCTGCGCGACCCTCATCGCCCTCGGCTGGGACCCGTACAGCGCGACCCTGGCGGCCACCGCAGCCGGCGCACTGGCCGGGCTGGCCACCGGCCTGCTCAACGTCAAGCTGAAGATCATGGACCTGCTCGCCAGCATCCTGATGATGATCGCGCTCTACTCGATCAACCTGCGCATCATGGGCAAGCCCAACGTACCGCTGATCGCCGAGCCGACATTGTTCACCCTGCTGCAGCCGGAATGGCTCAGCGACTACGTGTTCCGCCCGCTGCTGCTGGTGTTCATCGTGATCGCCGCGAAGCTGCTGCTGGACTGGTTCTTCACCACCCAGAAAGGCCTGGCGATCCGCGCCACCGGCTCCAACCCGCGGATGGCCCGTGCCCAGGGGGTCAACACCGGCGGCATGATCCTGCTCGGCATGGCCATCTCCAACGCGCTGGTGGCGTTGGCCGGCGCGCTGTTCGCGCAGACCCAGGGCGGCGCCGATATCTCCATGGGTATCGGCACCATCGTCATCGGCCTGGCCGCGGTGATCGTCGGCGAGAGCATCCTGCCCTCGCGCCGGCTGATCCTGGCGACCCTCGCGGTGATCCTCGGCGCCATCGTCTACCGCTTCTTCATCGCCCTAGCGCTGAACAGCGATTTCATCGGCTTGCAGGCCCAGGACCTGAACCTGGTCACCGCGGTGCTGGTCACCGTCGCCCTGGTGATTCCGATGATGAAGAAACGCCTGCTCGGCAAGAAGGGAGCCTGACCATGCTCAGCGCGAAGAACCTGAAGATCACCTTCAACCCCGGCACCCCCATCGAGACCCGCGCCCTGCGCGGCCTGTCGCTGGACATCCCGGCCGGCCAGTTCGTCACCGTGATCGGCTCCAACGGCGCCGGCAAGTCGACCTTCCTCAACGCGGTATCCGGCGACCTGCCGATCGACAGCGGGCAGATCCTGATCGACGACGAAGACGTCACCCGCAAGCCGGTCTGGGCCCGCGCCAACCGCGTCGCGCGAGTGTTCCAGGACCCCATGGCGGGTACCTGCGAGGACCTCACCATCGAGGAGAACATGGCCCTGGCGCAGCGTCGCGGTGCCGGTCGCGGTCTCGGCAGGGCGGTGCAGGCATCGATGCGCGACGGTTTCCGGGAAAGCCTGGCGACCCTCGGCCTCGGCCTGGAGAACCGCCTCGGCGACCGCATCGGCCTGCTCTCCGGCGGCCAGCGCCAGGCCGTCAGCCTGCTGATGGCGGCGCTGCAGCCGTCGCGCATCCTGTTGCTCGACGAACACACCGCGGCGCTCGACCCGCGCACCGCCGACTTCGTCCTGCATCTCACCGCACGGATCGTCGCCGAGAAGAAACTCACCACCATGATGGTCACCCACAGCATGCGCCAGGCGCTGGACGTGGGCGAGCGCACGGTGATGCTGCACCAGGGCCAGGTGGTGCTGGACGTCTCCGGCGAGCAACGCAAGGGCCTCGACGTACCGGACCTGCTGGCAATGTTCGAGAAGGTGCGCGGCGAGAAGCTCGCCGACGACGCCCTCCTCCTCGGCTGACAGAGCCACGGCGCCTCTCCGCTGCGAAGCGGGGAGGCGCCGTCGACCTGCAGCAGATCAAGGCGCGATCCGCGTCCGTCTGCCACACTCGCAGGCATCCTCCCGCTCAGATGCCCGCATGAACCTCGAACTGCTCTGGGTGGTCGGCCTGCTCGCCACCACCGTCGCCCTCTTCATCCACAACCGCCTGCGCCTGGACGTGATCGCCCTGCTGGTGATCATGGCCTTCAGCGTCAGCGGAACCCTTACCCTCAACGAAGCCCTGGCCGGCTTCAGCGATCCCAGCGTGATACTGATCGCCGCGCTGTTCGTGATCGGCGAAGGCCTGGTGCGTACCGGGGTGGCCTACCAGGTCGGCGACTGGCTGATCGCCCGCGCCGGCAGCAGCGAAGCGCGCCTGCTGGTACTGCTGATGCTGGCGGTGGCCGGGCTGGGCTCGGTGATGAGTTCCACCGGGGTGGTGGCGATCTTCATCCCGGTGGTCCTGAGCATCGCCGCCAAGCTGAAGATCCCTCCGGGCCGGCTGATGATGCCGCTGGCCTTCGCCGGACTGATCAGCGGCATGATGACCCTGGTCGCCACACCGCCGAACATGGTGGTCAATAGCGAGCTGGCGCGCGAGGGTCATGCCGGCTTCGGCTTCTTCGCCTTCACCCCGATAGGCCTGATGGTGCTCGCCATCGGCGTGGCCTACATGCTGCTCACGCGCAACTGGCTGAACGCCGCCAGCCCGGCGGAAGTCGGCGCGCCGAAGGCACGGCGGACCCTGCGCGACCTGATCCGCGACTATCGCCTGGCCGGCCGCGAGCGGCGCCTGCAGGTCCAGCTCGGCTCGCCGTTGATCGGCAGCACCCTGGAAGAACTGCAACTGCGCACCCGCCTGGGCGCCAACGTGGTCGGCCTGGAGCGGGTGCGCAAGTTCCACAGCGAGGTGGTCAAGGTCGGCGGCAGCACCGAGCTGAAGGCGGGCGACGTGTTGCTGCTGGACGTCTTCGCCCCTCCGGAGGACATGGACCGGCGCTGCGCCGAGCTGAACCTGGTGCGCCTGCCGTTCCGCGCCAGCTACTTCATCGACCAGTCGCGGGAGGTCGGCATGGCCGAGGTGACTCTGCCGCCGGACTCCACCCTGCTCGGCAAGAGCGTCCTGGAGCTGGGCTTCCGTTCGCAGTACGGGCTCAACGTGGTCGGCCTGCGTCGCGACCACGAAGCGCTCACCGACGGCATGCTGGAAGAGAAGCTGCGCCTGGGCGATACCCTGCTGGTGATCGGCGCCTGGAAGGCGATCCGCCAGTTGCAGGGACGCAACCGCGATTTCCTGGTGCTCAGCCTGCCGGCGGAGATCGACGAGGTGGCGCCGGCCCTGAGCAAGGCGCCGCACGCCCTGCTCAGCCTGGCCGTGATGGTGGCGCTGATGGTCAGCGGGGTGGTGCCCAACGTGGTCGCGGCACTGGTCGGCTGCCTGTTGATGGGCCTGTTCCGTTGCATCGACATGGACGGCGCCTACCGCGCCATCCATTGGCAAAGCCTGGTCCTGATCGTCGGCATGCTGCCCTTCGCCCTGGCCCTGCAGAAGACCGGCGGTATCGACCTGGTGGTCTCGCTGCTGGTCGACGCCCTCGGCGACGCCGGCCCGCGCGTGCTGCTGGCCAGCCTGTTCCTGCTCACCGCGGCCATCGGCCTGTTCATCTCCAACACCGCTACCGCGGTGCTGATGGCGCCGATCGCCATCGCCACCGCCAACCAGATCGGCGCCTCGCCCTACCCCTTCGCCATGGTGGTGGCGGTGGCGGCCTCGGCAGCCTTCATGACGCCGATTTCCTCGCCGGTGAACACCCT
Source organism: Pseudomonas sp. HMSC063H08 (assembly GCF_001813645.1). Classification (NCBI taxonomy): domain Bacteria; kingdom Pseudomonadati; phylum Pseudomonadota; class Gammaproteobacteria; order Pseudomonadales; family Pseudomonadaceae; genus Pseudomonas; species Pseudomonas sp. HMSC063H08. The sequence continues at coordinate 8,553 of NZ_KV813339.1, read as the reverse complement.
GGTGCTGGGCCCTGGCCAATACCGCTTCGGCGACTTCGTCCGGATCGGCGTGCCATTTACCCTGCTGGTGATGTTCGTCTGCGTGCTGGTGATTCCGTGGCTGTTTCCATTGTGACCGGGCCAGGAGCGCGCCGCTCGGCAGAAACACTGGCCAGCCTCCGGCGGATGTGAATAATGCCCGCCTCGCCGTCACGGAAACCGAGAACATGCCCCGCCCGACCAGCCCGCATCCCGACGCCGAGCGCAAGAGCGCCAGCCCGCTGCACCCGCGCAATCGCCACCTGGGACGCTACGACTTTCCGCGCCTGATCGCCGGCAGCCCGGAACTGGAGCGCTTCGTCATCCTCAATCCGTACGGCAGGCAGAGCATCGACTTCGCTGATCCGGCGGCGGTGAAAGCCTTCAACCGCGCGCTGCTGCAACAGTTCTACGACGTACGCGAGTGGGATATACCCGATGGTTACCTGTGCCCGCCCATTCCCGGTCGCGCCGACTACCTGCACTACCTGGCCGACCTGCTCGGCGCCAGCCACGATGGCCTGATTCCACGCGGTCCCGGCCTGCGTGCGCTGGACGTCGGAACCGGAGCCAACTGCATCTACCCGCTGCTCGGCCACCACGAATACGGCTGGCGCTTCGTCGGCGCCGACATCGACCCGCAATCGCTGGCCTCGGCCGCTGCGATCCTCGCCGCCAACCCACGCTTCGCCGCTGCCATCGAGTTGCGCCGGCAGCCTGATCGCAGGCAGATATTCCAGGGCCTGATCGGCGTCGATGAGCGCTTCGACATGACCCTCTGCAACCCGCCCTTCCACGCCTCGCTGGACGAAGCCACGCGCGGCAGCCGGCGCAAGTGGAAGAACCTCGGCAAGCTCGACCCGACCCGTACCCTGCCGCTACTGAACTTTGGCGGCCAGGGCGCCGAGCTGTACTGCGAGGGCGGCGAAGCGGCCTTCCTGGCCGGCATGGCCGAGGAAAGCCGGGCGTTCGCCACGCAGGTGTTCTGGTTCACCACCCTGGTATCCAAGGCGAGCAACCTGCCGAACCTCCAGGAGCGCCTGAAGACGTTGGGCGCCAGCGATATCCGCGTGGTGGACATGGCCCAGGGACAGAAGCAGAGCCGCTTCGTCGCCTGGACCTACCTCGACAAGAAGCAGCGCCGGGCCTGGCGCAAGGAGCGCTGGACAGCAGCCCTCCTGGAACCACTGGGCGAATAGCCAGCACGCCTCGCCACCCGGCTCCGCTGCCGAGCCCAAAAACGGACACTCCATCGCCTATCAGGATCGGCCACCGTTTTTCCACTGGAATCGGCAGCGGCAAAACCTAAAAAAAGAGAACCACGATTAACAGTCTCTCCGTGCTGGCACTGCTCTAATGGCTGCCTCCAGTGACTCGGAACACGCCATGAATCCACTCTACCGCGCCACCATCCACCAGCTTTTTCTCGCTCTCGATCTCCCGACGCCCAATGACGAGGAGAGCGTACTCAGCCTGCAGGTGGGCCCGCATCTCTGCCATCTGGCAGAACATCCGACCGATCACCTGTTGATGTTCACCCGCCTGGAAGGACAAGGAGACGCTACGGCCAGCGAGCAGAACCTGTTCAGCCAGGACCCTTGCAAGCCGATCCTGGGCCGCGACCCCGAAAGCGGCGAACGGCTGCTCTGGAACCGCCAGCCCTTGCAGTTGCTGGACAGGGCCCAGATCCACCATCAACTCGAACAACTGGTCGCCGCCGCCGAAGAGCTGCGCTGAGCCCAGTCGGGCGAAAGGAGCCGATGCCGCAGGTTCTGCTTTCCTCGAAGAACCTCGGGGCTGAACTCCAGTGACCATGCCGAGCCAGCCGGAGCACCTGCCCTCGAGGCAGCCGGCTGCCACTGCCTGGGGGCAGTTCCAGCTGCGTCAGCCCATGCAGCGCGTGCGAACAGAGGGGAGCCGAGGGAGCGGGTGGCAGGAGCGAGATGCGACTTCGCGCCATCGACGGGCGTCCGGCTCGCTCCACCGTCGCCGTCCTCGCGCCCTGCTCCCTCGTACCGGCAGTCCCCGTCAGCTCCAGCGGACGTTGAGCACGAAGAAGTTCGCCAGCACCCAGACCACCAGCAGCAGGTGGGTCAGTTGCAATCCATCCTGGCGGATCCAGTAGCCGAACCAGAGCCCGCCCAGCAGCATGCCGAAGAGGAAGCCGAGGGCCGCGCTCAGGGCCAGGTTGAGCCAGGGCCGGGCCGTCTCCAGGCCGGCGCCGAACAGCAGTTCGTAACAGCCGGTCCAGGCCGTGACGACGGCAGCGACCTGCAGCGCGACGATGATCGACAAGGCCAGGCGGTGCATGAGCGGCGAGCGCACCGCCCGCGCCAGCAAGGGCATGTCGATCGCGGGCGGCTGGGCCAGGGGAGCCATCGACATGGTCACGCCGATCGCCCCCACCGAGCTGGCGAAGGCCTGCAGGTTGTTGATCAGGGCGAGGCTCAGCCACAGGGCGAAGCCGAGGCAGCAGGTGAGCTGGAAGATCATCAATGAAGTCTGGGTGTCCATTCCGGGTCCTTTGCAGAGTACGGGCGGTCGTCGCTCGGCGCCCTTCCGGCGCCAACGAGCGCAGGGCCTGCGCTGATCGGGAGGAACGGCGGGAACGCCGGATGGCACTCTAGGACCTGAACCCAACTTGAGGTCAACAGCGACGGCAGGTCTCCGTCGTCCCGGATTGACAAATCGGAAATTCCCGATATCCTCGCCGCCATGGACCTGCTCGAAACATTCAAAGCCCTGTCGAACCGGACACGCCTGGAAATCCTGAAAGGCCTGAAGGACCCGGCGAAGAACTTTCCTCCGCAGGACGAGGGCGACGTCGACACCGTGGGCGTCTGCGTCAGCAGTATCCAGGAGGGCGTCGGCCTGTCGCAGTCGACCGTGTCCGATTACCTGGCGATTCTGCAACGGGCGGGCCTGGTCGAAGTCAGGCGGATCGGTCAATGGACCTACTACAAGCGCAACGAAGCGAATATCCGTGCCCTCGTCGAGCTGATCGGCGCGGAACTGTAGTTCTTTCTACGCCACAATATATCGAAAATTCCCGATATCCCTTTTTAACGAAACGAGGATATGCAATGAAAGCGTTGATACTCAAGGCGTTTGGCGGTCCGGAATCCTTCGAGCTGCGCGAGGTGCCCAAACCGGTGCCGCAGGCGGGACAGGTATTGGTGCGGGTCCATGCGACCTCGATCAATCCGCTGGACTACCAGGTCCGTCGCGGCGACTACCCCGACCTGGTAGCGCTTCCGGCCATCACCGGGCATGACGTGTCCGGCGTCGTCGAAGCGGTAGGGCCGGGAGTGACCGCCGTCGCACCGGGAGACGAGGTCTGGTACACCCCGCAGATCTTCGAAGGCCAGGGCAGCTATGCCGAGTACCACCTGGCAGCGGAAAGCATCATCGGCAGGAAGCCCGCCGCGCTGAGCCACCTGGAGGCGGCGAGCCTCAGCCTGGTCGGCGGCACGGCCTGGGAAGCGCTGGTCACACGCGCGGCGCTGAGGGTCGGCGAAAGCATCCTGGTGCATGGCGGCGCCGGCGGCGTCGGGCATGTCGCGATCCAGTTGGCGAAGGCCATGGGAGCCCGGGTCTTCACCACAGTGCGCGAGGTCAACTTCGAGTTCACCCGCCAGATGGGCGCCGATGTGCTCATCGACTACCAGAAGCAGGACTACGTCGAGGCCATCCTGCGGGAAACCGGAGGCCACGGCGTCGACGTGGTGTTCGACAGCATCGGCGGCGACACCCTGTCGCGCAGCCCCGAGGTACTCGCGCAGCTCGGCCGCGTGGTCAGCATCGTCGACCTCGCCCAGCCGCAGAACCTCCTCCAGGCCTGGGGCCGGAACGCGAGCTATCACTTCGTCTTCACCCGGCAGAACCGCGGCAAGCTCGACGAGTTGAGCGCCCTGGTCGAGCGCGGCCGGTTGCGCCCGCATGTCGGCGCCGTCTATTCGCTTGCCGACATCCCCCTCGCCCACGCCCGCCTGGAGAGTCGCGACAATGGCATCCGGGGAAAAATCGCGATCGCGGTCGAGCCGTCGGTCGATCCCGCACAGGCGTTCGCCCGCTGACGCCACGGCGCGGAACGGGCCCCGATCGCGGCCCGCCCCGGCATGTGCCCGGTACCGACCCGCAGCACCCAGGTCGGGGCGGCCAGCCGACGAACCGAGGCCGGGCGCAGGCGGAATCGAGCCGTTCGAGGGGCGCCAGCCTGGCCCCTCGCGGGCTCAGACCGGCGGCGTCTCGAGGAACACCGGCAACCCTTCCGCATAATCCGAATAGCTTGCCAGTTCCGGGTATTCGCTGGCGGCGACCCGCTCCGCGACCACCAGTTGGCTGAAGCGCCAGGCCACTGCAACAGTCACCCCGACCAGCTCGATGCCGCCGTCGCGTGCCAGCGGCTCCTGGCGCAGCGCTGCCTCCAGCCAGTCGTAGGCCGCCAGCAACTGCCCCTCCACCCGCTCCAGCCAGGGGCCATGGCGGCGTTCCTCGGGACGCAGGTTCAGTTCGTAGTAGATCTGCACGGATTTCTCGCAGGCCACCAGCGCCGCGCCGATCAGACTCAGCGCCCGTGCACGGGCCTGCGGCCGTTGCGGCAGCAGACTGCGTTCGCGGCCGGCCAGGCACTCCAGGTAATCGAGGATCAGGCTGGAGTCCATCAGCACGGTGCCATCGTCCAGCACCAGCGTGGGCGCCTTGACCATCGGGTTGAACAGGCTGAACGCCTCGAAATTGCGGAACACCGACAGCGGCCGGTGCTCGTAGGGCAGGTCCAGCAGGCGCAGGGCGATGGCGACCCGGCGCACAAAAGGCGAATCCAGCATACCGATCAGTTGCATCGCGGCATCCTTTGTCGATGATTAAGCGCCGCTAAGAGGGCGACGCCTGGGAAAATCACTCTAGTCGTTGCACAACGCGAAAAATATCGAGATAAATTCAGCGAACCCTTTAGAAAAACTTACATGAGCGACCTCCCTCCCCTCACCGCGCTGCGCAGCTTCGAAGCGGTCGCCCGGCTCGGCAGCATCAGCCAGGCCGCCAGCGAGCTGCACGTCACCCACTCGGCGATCAGCCAGCAGATCAAGCTGCTGGAAAACCTCCTCGGCCTGGCCCTGTTCGTCCGCGAGGGGCGCGGCCTGCGCCTGAGCGAGAACGGCCGGTTCTACGCCCTGCAGGTACGCGCCTCTCTGGGCGAGATCGCCGACGCCACGCGGGTGGTGCGGGCGCGTCCGCGGGAGGGCGAGCTGGTGGTCACGGTGATGCCGTCCTTCGGCCTGAACTGGCTGCTGCCGCGCCTGCCGCGCTTTCGCGAGCGCCATCCGCACTGTCGCGTGCGGCTGGTGGCCAGTCTCGACGTGCAGAACCTGCGCCAGGGCCTGGCCGACCTCGGCGTACGCATCGGCAAGGGCGACTGGGAAGGGGTCGGTCGGGAACGCCTGTTCGACGACGAGTTGCTGATGGTCGCCGCGCCCGACTTCAACGGCGGCCGCCTGCCGCGCACGCCGAGCGAGATCGTCGCCTGCCCTACCCTGCGCTCCACCGAATCCTGGGCGCTCTGGTGCCAGCGTGCCGGCGTGGCGGAACCGCAGCACGGACTGCTGATCAACGACTCGAACCTGCTGCTGGAAGCCGTGCGCCTGGGCCAGGGCATCGCCCTGGAGCGTCGCAGCCTGGTCGCCGGCGCCCTCGCCGAGGGCCGCCTGGTGCAACTGGGCGACATCCGCGTGCCCTACCCCTATCCCTACTGGCTGGTCTGGCCGCAGCGCGAGCCGCCGAGCGACCGCCACCAGGCCTTCGCCGACTGGCTGCGCGAGGAGGCCCGGCGCTACCAGGCCGAGCAACCGCCGCTCAGCGAATGAAGTTGCGGCTGATCTCGCGGAAGCGGTCGCTGCCGGCGCGTTCCATCCATTCGAAGGCGACCATCTCCCGCGACACGATCATCGCCCCGGCCTGGCGCATCCGCTCCACGGCCAGCGCCTTGTCGCTCGGCCGCCGCGAGCCGATCGCCTCCTCCACGACGAACACTTCGCGACCACGGCCAAGCAGGTCGAGCACGGTCTGCAGCACGCAGACATGCGCCTCGCTGCCGCAAACCACGAACTGCCGGCGGTCGCCGCCGGGCGCGCGCAGCAGGGCGCCGTCGGCGGCGGCCGAGAAGTCCAGCTTCTCGAGGATCTGCGTGGGCTCCAGCTCATCGCGCAGGGCCGCCACCGTCGGCCCCAGGCCCTTGCTGTACTGCTCGCTGGCCAGCACCGGCACGTCCAGTGCGCGGGCCACGCGCAACAACCACTGGCTGTACTCGACCAGCGCCGGGCCGTCGTCGATGGCCGGCAGCAGGCGTTCCTGGATATCGACCACCAGCAGGGTCGAGGTTGCGGCGCGGATCAGCATGGCGTCCTCCTTCGGTTCGACGTCTCGGTTCGTCTGGCTTAGGCTTGCACGGCACGGGCGCCATGGACAGCGCGTCCTCCCACAACCCTAGCAGGAGCCTGCGATGAATATCAGCCTGCATTTCGAATCGCGCCTGCAGGCCAGCCCCGAACAGCTCTGGCGGTGGATCACCTCGGTGGACGGGATACTCCGCGAGATACGCCCGTTGCTGAGCATGAGCGTACCGCCCGGTATCCACAGCCTCGAAGACCTGGAGGTGGTGCCCCGGCGCCCGCTGTTCCGCAGCCACATGCGCCTGTTCGGCTTGCTGCCGCTGGGCACTTCGCAACTGACCCTGCTGGAGCTGACGCCCGGCCGCGGCTTCATCGAACAGTCGCCGATGACCGGCATGCGCCTCTGGCGCCACGAGCGACGCATCCTGCCGGCACCGGGCGAGGCCGGGGAATGCCTGCTGGTCGACCAGTTGACCGTGCGCCCGCTATTCGCCGCCGGGCTGGTACGCTGGTTCCTCACCCGCATCTTCCGCCATCGCCATCGGGTGCTCTGCCGGCAGTTCCGCGCGGACCGCCGGTGACCCTCGGCTACGCTGAGGAGTACGCCCGCCCGCATCCGCCATACCCTTCTGGAGAGCAGCACAAGGACCGCTCATGAATCGCATCAAGCACCTGCTCAAGGACCTCGCCATCCTGATCCGCGCCAACCTCTGGCTGATCCCGGTGATCGCCGCCCTGGTCGCCGCGGTGTTCTATTTCGTCGCCCCGCCGCCGCCGATGAGCGCGACCATGGCCACCGGCGCCGAGGGCGGCGGCTACGCCGTGTTCGCCGGCAAGCTCCGGGAAAAGCTCAAGGAGCAGGGCTTCGAACTGAAGCTGGTGCCCAGCGCCGGCTCGCGCGACAACCTGGAGCGCCTGCTCGGCACCGGCGAGGTCGACATCGCCCTGGTCCAGAGCGGCCAGGAGCGCCAGCTCGAAGCCGGGCAGGCGCGCCAGTTGCAGACCCTCGGCGCGGTCTACCAGGAGCCGCTCTGGCTGTTCCACCGCAGCAACGTGCACATCGACCAGCTCAGCGACCTGCTGCACCTGCGCCTGGCCATCGGCAGCGACGGCAGCGGCACCCGCGCCGCCACCGAGGCGATCCTGCAGGCCAACGACATCGCCCCGGGACACTATCCGATCACCTGGGAAGCCCGCGGCGGCAACGCGGTGGTCGACGACCTGCTGGCCGGCAAGCTGGACGCGGCGTTCATCGTCGGGCCGGCGGAGAACCCGGCGATCCAGAAATTGGCCGACAACGACCAGCTTCGCCTGGTCAACTTCCGCCGCAGCGCCGCCTACGAGGCGCGCCTGCCGTTCCTCAAGCGGGTCGAGGTCGGCGAAGGCCTGCTCAACCTGCCGCGCAACGTGCCGGAACGAAACATCAGCACCCTGTCGCCGGTGGCCACCCTGGTGATCAACGAGCGCTTCCACCCGGCGTTGATCCCGCTGGTACTGGAAGCCGCGCGCGAGGTGATGAAGGACGGCAGCCTGCTCGACAAGCCCGGCGCCTTCCCCAGCGCCGAGCCGCGCACCCTGCGCCTGCACGAGGACGCCGAGCGCTACTACAAGAGCGGCCTGCCGCTGCTGCAGCGCTACCTGCCGTTCCGCATCGCCTCCCTGGCGGACCGCTACATCATCCTGCTGATCCCGTTCATCGCCATCCTCATCCCGCTGATGAAGTCCATCGGCCCGCTGTATCGCTGGCGCATCCGCGCGCGCATCTACCGCTGGTACCGCTACATCCGCGACATCGACCGCAAGCTCGACAGCGGCACCGACGCCGAGCAACTGAGAAGCGAGATCGAGCGGCTGGAGAAACTGGAGAGCGAGCTGAACACCGTGGAGGTGCCGCTCTCCTACTACCACGAGCTGTACGAGCTGCACCTGCACCTGAACTTCGTGATCAAGCGCCTGCACGGTCTGCAGGAACGCCAGGCGACGCAGGCAGAAGCCGGCAACCTCGGGTAAACTGGCCGATCCGCGGGCGCGCCAGCGGCGTGTCCCGCAGCATCGCGGAAACCTGCGCGGCGCCGCCGATTACCTGAAAGGTCGAACCTGACATGCCGATCCATCACGCCATCGTCCACCTGATCGAGAAGAAGCC
>NZ_KV813338.1:0-287 GCF_001813645.1 Pseudomonas sp. HMSC063H08 | reverse complement strand
CAGCACGCGGCCCAGCAGCAACAGCAGGTGGCCAAGGCAGCGGAGAAGTACCTGAAGGACAACTTCAGCACGGTTCTGGCCAGCGCCGGCGCCACGGCCCCGGCGGTGATCACCGTCCCGATGTTGCGCAACACCCGTTACCTGCCCGCAGGCTTCCGCGACACCAACATCTACGGCCAGCAATACCAGGTACTGGCCCGCAAGCCGGCGGCCAACCAGCTCGAAACGCTGATCGTGACCACGGGTGGACAGGTAGCTTCCGAACTCTCGATCCGCCGGATCGCGCA
>NZ_KV813337.1:0-244 GCF_001813645.1 Pseudomonas sp. HMSC063H08 | reverse complement strand
ACCGAGACGCTGGTCGACTACGCCACCTCCCAGGCGCGCATCGGCGAGCCGATGACCCTCGACGCGCTTTCGGAACTGATGGACGACCAGCAACCGCGGGCGTTCTACGACTACATCCGTAACAAGGACTACGGCCTGTCGCCGGAAATCCCGGCGGACAAGCGCACCCTCAACCAGTTCCGCCGCTTCACCGGCCGCGCCGAAGGCCTGTCGATCAGCTTCGAGGCGCACCTGCTGGGCTCCA
>NZ_KV813336.1:0-4269 GCF_001813645.1 Pseudomonas sp. HMSC063H08 | reverse complement strand
GACGGCAAGATCAAGCGCAACCGCGAATTCATGAACGTCTTCCAACAATTGCGCGCCTTGAGCATTCCGGTCCCGCAGATCAAACGCGAAGGCATTCCCACCTGAGGCCATCCTGGAAGGGGTGAACTATGGACGATCTATTGCAACGCGTACGGCGCTGCGAAGCGCTGCAGCAACCCGAATGGGGCGATCCGTCGCGCCTGCGCGACGTGCAGGCGTACCTGCGCGGCAGTCCGGCGCTGATCCGCGCCGGCGACATCCTGGCCCTGCGCGCGACCCTGGCGCGGGTCGCCCGCGGCGAGGCGCTGGTGGTGCAGTGCGGCGACTGCGCCGAGGACATGGACGACCACCATGCCGAGAACGTGGCGCGCAAGGCCGCCGTGCTGGAACTGCTGGCCGGCGCCCTGCGCCTGGCCGGCCGGCGGCCGGTGATCCGCGTCGGGCGCATCGCCGGGCAGTACGCCAAGCCGCGTTCCAAGCCGCACGAGCAGGTCGGCGAGCAGACCCTGCCGGTCTATCGCGGCGACATGGTCAACGGCCGCGAGGCCCATGCCGAGCAGCGCCGGGCCGATCCGCAGCGGATTCTCAAGGGCTATGCGGCGGCGCGCAACATCATGCGCCACCTGGGCTGGGACGCCGCGTCCGGGCAGGAGGCGAATGCCTCGCCGGTCTGGACCAGCCACGAGATGCTGCTGCTCGACTACGAGCTGTCGATGCTGCGCGAGGACGAGCAGCGCCGGGTCTACCTCGGTTCGACCCACTGGCCGTGGATCGGCGAGCGCACCCGCCAGGTCGACGGCGCCCATGTGGCGCTGCTGGCCGAGGTGCTCAACCCGGTGGCCTGCAAGGTCGGTCCGGAGATCGGCCGCGACCAGTTGCTGGCGCTCTGCGAGCGTCTCGACCCGCGCCGCGAGCCGGGACGCCTGACGCTGATCGCGCGGATGGGCGCGCAGAAGGTCGGCGAGCGCCTGCCGCCGCTGGTGGAGGCGGTGCGCGCGGCCGGCCACCCGGTGATCTGGCTGAGCGACCCGATGCACGGCAACACCATCGTCGCGCCCTGCGGCAACAAGACCCGCCTGGTGCGCAGCATCGCCGAGGAGGTGGCGGCGTTCCGCCTGGCGGTGTCCGGCTCCGGCGGCGTGGCCGCCGGGCTGCACCTGGAGACCACCCCGGACGACGTCACCGAGTGCGTCGCCGATTCCAGCGGCCTGCACCAGGTCAGCCGGCACTACACCAGCCTCTGCGATCCGCGGCTGAACCCCTGGCAGGCGCTCAGCGCGGTGATGGCCTGGGCCGGCGCAGAAGCGTCCCCGAGCGCAACCTTCCCCCTGGAGACCGTGGCATGAGCGGCATTCCCGAAATCACCGCCTATCCCTTGCCGACCGCCCAGCAGCTGCCGGCCAACCTGGCGCGCTGGAGCCTGGAGCCGCGGCGCGCGGTGCTGCTGGTGCACGACATGCAGCGCTACTTCCTGCGCCCGCTGCCCGAGAGCCTGCGCGCCGGGCTGGTGGCCAACGCCGCGCGGCTGCGCCGCTGGTGCGTCGAGCAGGGCGTGCAGATCGCCTACACCGCCCAGCCGGGCAGCATGACCGAGGAGCAGCGCGGCCTGCTCAAGGACTTCTGGGGGCCGGGCATGCGCGCCAGTCCGGCCGACCGCGAGGTGGTCGAGGAGCTGGCGCCGGGGCCGGACGACTGGCTGCTGACCAAGTGGCGCTACAGCGCCTTCTTCCACTCCGACCTGCTCCAGCGGATGCGCGCCGCCGGCCGCGACCAGTTGGTGCTGTGCGGCGTATACGCCCACGTCGGGGTGCTGATCTCCACGGTCGACGCCTACTCCAACGACATCCAGCCGTTCCTGGTGGCCGACGCCATCGCCGACTTCAGCGAGGCGCACCACCGCATGGCCCTGGAATACGCCGCCAGCCGCTGCGCGATGGTGGTCACCACCGACGAGGTGCTGGAATGAACGCCCTGCCCACATCGCTGTTGCAGCGCCTGCTCGAACGGCCGGCGCCGTTCGCCTTGCTCTACCGCCCGGAAAGCAATGGCCCGGGCCTGCTCGACGTGATTCGCGGCGAGACGCTCGAACTGCACGGCCTGGCCGACCTGCCGCTGGACGAGCCCGGCCCGGGCCTGCCGCGCCATGACCTGCTGGCGCTGATTCCCTACCGGCAGATCGCCGAGCGCGGCTTCGAGGCGCTCGACGACGGCACGCCGCTGCTGGCGCTGAAGGTCCTGGAGCAGGAACTGCTGCCGTTGGAGCAGGCCCTGGCGCTGCTGCCGAACCAGGCGCTGGAACTGAGCGAGGAAGGTTTCGACCTCGACGACGAGGCCTACGCCGAAGTGGTCGGGCGGGTCATCGCCGACGAGATCGGTCGCGGCGAAGGCGCCAACTTCGTGATCAAGCGGCGCTTCCAGGCGCGCATCGACGGCTACGCCACGGCCAGCGCGCTGAGTTTCTTCCGCCAGTTGCTGCTGCGCGAGAAGGGCGCCTACTGGACCTTCATCGTCCACACCGGCGAACGCACCCTGGTCGGCGCCTCGCCCGAGCGGCACATCAGCGTGCGCGACGGCCTGGCGGTGATGAACCCGATCAGCGGCACCTACCGCTACCCGCCGGCCGGGCCGAACCTGGCCGAGGTCATGGAATTCCTCGACAACCGCAAGGAAGCCGACGAGCTGTACATGGTGGTGGACGAGGAACTGAAGATGATGGCGCGGATCTGCGAGGACGGCGGCCGGGTGCTCGGTCCCTACCTCAAGGAGATGGCGCACCTGGCGCACACCGAGTACTTCATCGAGGGCCAGACCAGCCGCGACGTGCGCGAGGTGCTGCGCGAGACGCTGTTCGCCCCGACCGTCACCGGCAGCCCGCTGGAAAGCGCCTGCCGGGTGATCCGCCGCTACGAGCCGCAGGGTCGCGGCTACTACAGCGGGGTGGCGGCGCTGATCGGCGGCGACGGCCAGGGCGGGCGCACGCTGGACTCGGCAATCCTGATCCGCACCGCCGAGATCGAGGGCGACGGCCGCCTGCGCATCGGCGTCGGCTCGACCATCGTGCGCCACTCCGATCCCCTGGGCGAGGCGGCGGAAAGCCGGGCCAAGGCTTCCGGGCTGATCGCCGCGCTGAAGAGCCAGGCGCCGCAGCGCCTGGGCTCGCACCCGCACGTGGTGGCGGCGCTGGCCAGCCGCAACGCGCCGATCGCCGACTTCTGGCTGCGCGGCGCCAGCGAGCGCCAGCAGTTGCAGGCCGACCTGTCCGGACGCGAGGTGCTGATCGTCGATGCCGAGGACACCTTCACCTCGATGATCGCCAAGCAGCTCAAGTCGCTGGGCCTGACGGTGACCGTGCGCGGCTTCCAGGAGCCGTACTCGTTCGACGGCTACGACCTGGTGATCATGGGCCCCGGCCCGGGCAACCCCACCGAGATCGGCCAGCCGAAGATCGGCCACCTGCACCTGGCCATCCGTTCGCTGCTCAGCGAGCGCCGGCCGTTCCTCGCCGTGTGCCTGAGCCACCAGGTGCTGAGCCTGTGCCTGGGCCTGGACCTGCAACGCCGGCAGGAGCCCAACCAGGGCGTGCAGAAACAGATCGACCTGTTCGGCGCAGCCGAGCGCGTCGGCTTCTACAACACCTTCGCCGCGCGCGCCCTGCAGGACCGCATCGAGATCCCCGAGGTCGGCCCGATCGAGATCAGCCGCGACCGCGAGACCGGCGAGGTCCACGCCCTGCGCGGGCCGCGCTTCGCCTCCATGCAATTCCACCCCGAATCGGTGCTGACCCGCGAGGGTCCGCGCATCATCGCCGACCTGCTGCGCCATGCGCTGGTCGAGCGGCGGCCCTGAGCCAGGAGAGCCCATGCACAGATATGTCGTGATAGACGCCTTCGCCAGCGAACCGCTGCAAGGCAACCCGGTGGCGGTGTTCTTCGACTGCGACGACCTCAGCGGCGAGCGCATGCAGCGCATGGCGCGGGAGATGAACCTGTCGGAGAGCACCTTCGTGCTCCGCCCGCAACAGGACGGCGACGCGCGCATCCGCATCTTCACCCCGGTCAACGAACTGCCGTTCGCCGGCCACCCGCTGCTGGGCACCGCCATCGCCCTGGGCGCCGAGACCGACAAGGACAGGCTGTTCCTGGAGACCAGGATGGGCACCGTGCCCTTCGCCCTGGAGCGCCAGGACGGCAAGGTGGTGGCCTGCAGCATGCAGCAGCCGATCCCCACCTGGGAGCACTTCAGCCGACCGGCCGAGCTGCTCGCCGCCCT
>NZ_KV813335.1:0-90764 GCF_001813645.1 Pseudomonas sp. HMSC063H08 | reverse complement strand
GCGGCCTCCCTGCTGTTGCTGCTGGTCGAGGACGGCGGCCAGGTCCTGAAGGAGCTGCCGGCCTTTCTGCTGCTGTTGTTGGTCAAGTAGAGACGCAAGGTTCTTCAGTGCCTGCGCTCCTCCTTGTTGTTGCTGCTGGTCGAGTAGTGCCACCAGATCCTCTAGCATGTTCGTCGCTCCTTTTTGCTGGCTGACCAGATAGACGAAGTCCTTCAACGTTCGTGTCGAAGGACTCCGGTTGGGTGAATCGGGCTTTAGCAGGTGCTCGAGACGCTCGGCTGCGCGGGCGAGCAGTGCGCTATCGATGGATGAGAGAAATTGCAGATCGTCCGAAGAGATTTCGTGCTCTGCCGAGCGAATGGCATCCTCGGGCGCCGACGCCAGGGCATGGGCCAGCTTCGGATCGAGCAGTGCGCGGGATAGCAAGCTGGAAATCATTTTCCTCACCGTCGGTGATCAACATCCTGTGATGTATTTCGGATTAGCCCACGCCATTGGGGCCTGCAAGCTCCAGGGAATTGACATTTCGCGATTAGATTTCATGCGAAAGGTTATTGCGTTCGAGTGATCGGCGGCGGCGGTATTTCCACTCTGCCGTCGGCTGCCGTTTTCACAGGACGGGGGGGAAATTGCAGAAAAAAGGAACTGTCGCCGGGGCGTCGCGGAACCTTCGTAGGCGTACCGTTCGTCGCCCATGGCGGCGTCCGTGGTCGATTGCATAGCGCTCACAGCTCTTGACAGCCCTTTCCGGCGGGGCTTATATGTCCGCCATCAGGTCATGCGCATCAGCGTCGATGTCGCGGGACCGAACCTAACGCATACGTACAGAGCAAATGGGCTCTCCCGGGGTTACCCGGGAGGGCCTTTTTTCGTCCCGAAAAAATAACAACAAGAGGTGATATCCATGCGTCACGGCGATATTTCCAGCAGCAACGACACCGTCGGAGTAGCGGTGGTCAACTACAAGATGCCGCGCCTGCACACCGCGGCGGAGGTCCTGGACAACGCCCGGAAGATCGCCGACATGATCGTCGGCATGAAGCAGGGCCTGCCCGGCATGGACCTGGTGGTGTTCCCCGAGTACAGCCTGCAGGGCATCATGTACGATCCGGCGGAGATGATGGAAACCGCGGTGGCGATCCCCGGCGAGGAAACCGAGATATTCTCCCGCGCCTGCCGCAAGGCCAACGTCTGGGGCGTATTCTCCCTCACCGGCGAACGGCACGAGGAGCATCCGCGCAAGGCGCCGTACAACACCCTGGTGCTGATCGACAACAACGGCGAGATCGTCCAGAAGTACCGCAAGATCATTCCCTGGTGCCCCATCGAGGGCTGGTATCCCGGTGGCCAGACCTACGTCAGCGAAGGGCCGAAGGGCATGAAGATCAGCCTGATCATCTGCGACGACGGCAACTACCCGGAAATCTGGCGCGACTGCGCGATGAAGGGCGCCGAGCTGATCGTGCGCTGCCAGGGCTACATGTACCCGGCCAAGGACCAGCAGGTGATGATGGCCAAGGCCATGGCCTGGGCCAACAACTGCTATGTGGCGGTGGCCAACGCCGCCGGCTTCGACGGCGTGTATTCCTACTTCGGCCACTCGGCGATCATCGGCTTCGACGGTCGTACCCTGGGTGAGTGCGGCGAGGAGGAAATGGGTATCCAGTACGCCCAGCTGTCGCTCTCGCAGATCCGCGATGCGCGCGCCAACGATCAGTCGCAGAACCACCTGTTCAAGATCCTCCACCGCGGCTACAGCGGCTTGCAGGCATCCGGCGATGGCGACCGGGGCCTGGCGGAATGTCCGTTCGAGTTCTACCGCACCTGGGTCACCGACGCCGAGAAGGCGCGCGAGAATGTCGAGCGTCTGACCCGCTCGACTACCGGTGTGGCGCAATGCCCGGTCGGCCGGCTGCCCTACGAGGGACTGGAGAAGGAGGCCTGACGGCAGACGCCGCCAGCCCGGCGTGCCGTCGCGCGGCACGCCGTCTCCGCCATTTCCCCCCTGTGGCAGAAGGAGTTTCATCCATGCCTTTTCTGAGCGACATGCTCGACCAGTCCCGCCGGCAGCAGGACGAGGAACAGGCCCTGGCGCGGGAGAATCTCGCCGAGGCGAGTCTGCTCCAGGCCCACCTGAGCCACCGCAGCGCCCTGCACAGCCGCTTCCGTTTCGACCCGGCGGCGGTGATGGACTGCCTGCGCGCCGAGGTGCTCGGCCAGGAACCGGCGCTACAGGCCGTCGAGGACATGCTCAAGGTGGTTCGCGCGGACATCGCCGACCCGCGCCGTCCGCTGTTCAGCGCGCTGTTCCTCGGCCCCACCGGGGTCGGCAAGACCGAGATCGTGCGCGCCCTGGCCAGGGCCCTGCACGGCGACGCCGAGGGGTTCTGCCGGGTGGACATGAATACCCTGTCCCAGGAGCACTATGCCGCCGCCCTCACCGGTGCGCCGCCGGGCTACGTCGGGGCGAAGGAGGGCACCACGCTGTTGGAGCAGGACAAGCTGGACGGCAGTCCCGGGCGCCCCGGCATCGTTCTCTTCGACGAACTGGAGAAGGCCAGCCCGGAAGTGGTCCATGCGCTGCTCAACGTGCTCGACAACGGCCTGCTGCGGGTCGCTTCCGGCGAACGCACCTACCATTTCCGCAACACCCTGGTGTTCATGACCAGCAATCTCTGCGCCCATGAGATCCAGCGCTACGACGAGCGTCGCCAACGCCTGCCCTGGCGCCTGCTGCCGGTCGGCGGCGAACGCCGGCGGCGGGACATCGACGGGATGGTCCGGGCCCGGCTGCTGAAGACCTTCTCGCCGGAGTTCGTCAATCGTCTCGATAGCGTGGTCACCTTCAACTGGATCGAACGCAACGTCGTCGCGCGCCTGGTCGAGTTGGAGGTGCAGCGGCTCAACCGGCGCCTGGAGAAGCATCGCTGCCGCCTGGAGGCGACCCCGGAGGTGCTGGCGAAGATCGCCCGCGCCGGCTTCGACCGGCAGTTCGGCGCCCGTGCGTTGCGCCGCAGCGTCCGTCATCATCTCGAGGTACCGCTGGCCGAGCATCTGCTCGACCACCACCAGCCGGGCGACGGGAACTGCACGACCTACCTGGCGAGCCTGGAGCACGAGCGGGTTCGCTTCGTGCGGCGCTGAGCGACAGTCACAGGAGAGGAAACGGATGGGATCGCACCAGGAGCGGCCGCTGATCGGCCTGCTGTTCTCCGAAACCGGTGTCACCGCCGATATCGAGCGCTCGCAGCGCTATGGCGCATTGCTCGCGGTCGAGCAACTGAATCGCGAGGGCGGCGTCGGCGGTCGCCCGATTGAAACGCTGTCCCAGGACCCCGGCGGCGATCCGGACCGCTATCGGCTGTGCGCCGAGGACTTCATTCGCAACCGGGGGGTACGGTTCCTCGTGGGCTGCTACATGTCGCACACGCGCAAGGCGGTGATGCCGGTGGTCGAGCGCGCCGACGCGCTGCTCTGCTACCCGACTCCCTACGAGGGCTTCGAGTATTCGCCGAACATCGTCTACGGCGGTCCGGCGCCGAACCAGAACAGTGCGCCGCTGGCGGCGTACCTGATTCGCCACTACGGCGAGCGGGTGGTGTTCATCGGCTCGGACTACATCTATCCGCGGGAAAGCAACCATGTGATGCGCCACCTGTACCGCCAGCACGGCGGCACGGTGCTCGAGGAAATATACATTCCGCTGTATCCCTCCGACGACGACGTGCAGCGCGCCGTCGAGCGCATCTACCAGGCGCGCGCCGACGTGGTCTTCTCCACCGTGGTGGGCACCGGCACCGCCGAGCTGTATCGCGCCATCGCCCGTCGCTACGGCGATGGCAGGCGGCCGCCGATCGCCAGCCTGACCACCAGCGAGGCGGAGGTGGCGAAGATGGAGAGCGACGTGGCGGAGGGGCAGGTGGTGGTCGCGCCGTACTTCTCCAGCATCGATACGGCCGCCAGCCGCGCCTTCGTCCAGGCCTGCCATGGCTTCTTCCCGGAAAACGCGACCATCACCGCCTGGGCCGAGGCGGCCTACTGGCAGACCTTGCTGCTTGGCCGCGCCGCGCAGGCCGCAGGCAGTTGGCGAGTGGAAGACGTGCAGCGGCACCTGTACGACATTTGCATCGACGCGCCGCAGGGGCCGGTCCGGGTGGAGCGCCAGAACAACCACAGCCGCCTGTCTTCGCGCATCGCGGAAATCGATGCGCGCGGCGTGTTCCAGGTCCGCTGGCAGTCGCCCGAACCGATTCGCCCCGATCCTTATGTCGTCGTGCATAACCTCGACGACTGGTCCGCCAGCATGGGCGGGGGAGCGCTCCCATGAGCGCCAACTCGCTGCTCGGCAGCCTGCGCGAGTTGCAGGTGCTGGTACTCAACCCGCCGGGGGAGGTCAGCGACGCCCTGGTCTTGCAACTGATCCGCATCGGTTGTTCGGTACGCCAGTGTTGGCCGCCGCCGGAAGCTTTCGACGTGCCGGTGGACGTGGTCTTCACCAGCATTTTCCAGAATCGCCACCACGACGAGATTGCTGCACTGCTCGCCGCCGGGACTCCGCGCACTACCCTGGTGGCGCTGGTGGAGTACGAAAGCCCCGCGGTGCTCTCGCAGATCATCGAACTGGAGTGCCACGGCGTGATCACCCAGCCGCTCGACGCCCACCGGGTGCTGCCTGTGCTGGTATCGGCGCGGCGCATCAGCGAGGAAATGGCGAAGCTGAAGCAGAAGACCGAGCAGCTCCAGGAACGCATCGCCGGCCAGGCCCGGATCAACCAGGCCAAGGCGTTGCTGATGCAGCACCATGGCTGGGACGAGCGCGAGGCGCACCAGTACCTGTCACGGGAAGCGATGAAGCGACGCGAGCCGATCCTGAAGATCGCCCGGGAGTTGCTGGGAGACGAGCCGTCCGCCTGAGCGATACCGGCCTGTTTTCTGGCAACAGGCCGGGGCATGCCGATGTCGGAACGTTCGTCGAAGCATCTTCCTTGGGTTGCGGCGATTCTCTCCAAGTTCTTCGATTCTGTTTGGGAGTGGATCGTCTTCCGCAGGCGCTCGGGTAGAATTCGAAACCGCTGTTCAGTGCAAATTTAATATGCCCGGAAGTTCGGTAGCGTTCGGGCGGGAAAGCGCAGGCTTGCCCTGGACAGACGCGGGGGCGGCGCGCCTGCGGGCCGTCGCTGTGCGAAGAGGCGCAGATGAACTGCGGCTCCCGCGGTTAGGGCTTCTCAATATTCCGGAGCTGGGTTTTCCTGCGCACTCATAACAGTTCTGAAATGAAAAGGTATTCGCTCTTCGAGAGTTGCGGAGCAATTCCGAATATAGCGTCGGCAAGCGATTTCCGTTTTTGCAACTTCTGCCTATATTCTGAGCGACTCGCTCTCGACTGAGCGTTTTCCATTATTCGGCGACATTCCTTTCCCTGTTCGAGGCTCTTAATGAAACGACTTCGAGTTGCCGTTTCCTGCGCGCTGCTGGCGGCGCTGGTGGGTTGTTCCAATGGTCAGGTCAAGCCGGAAAACTACTCGGGCTTCATCGGTGACTATTCGACGCTGGCGCCTGCCACCGCGCCTTCCGGAGCGCCGCTCCTGCGCTGGGTAGACCCGCAGGCGGACGTGCGGCGCTACCAGCGGATCTACATCGAGCCCAGCAGGTTCTATCCGGTCCCGAAACCGAACGACAAGGTTTCCGCGAAGACGCTTGCGGACATCACGACCTACTACGATCAGGCATTGCGCCGTGAGCTGGGCAAGAGCCTGCCGCTGGCCAGCGCCCCCGGCCCGGGTATCCTGGTGCTGAAACCGGCGATCACCGCAGTTTCCAGCCATACCCAGGGTCTACGGCCATACGAGGTCATCCCCATCGCGCTGATCGCTGCTGGGATGAGCACGGCGGTCGGGATTCGCGACCAGGATACCCAGATCGCCACCGAGGCCATGCTGCTCGACGGTGGGGACAACAAGGTATTGGCGAAGATGGTGCGCCAGGGCACCGGCAAGGCGCTGGACGATTCCGATCAGCCGATCACGGGAGACGATGTCAAGGCGGTGCTGGACGGTTGGGCGGCCGACATGCGCATGTCGTACGAGAAGACTCTCGGTTCTCGTCGATGACGGTCGGCGGGGAACTGGCTACGCGTCCCCGCCGCCTTTTCCGACGCTAGCCGAGCGGCCAGTTGATCACCACGACGGCGTCGTTGTAGTCGTTGTCGGTGCTGTCTTCAGAGCCGACCAGGGCGAAGTTCAGCTCATTGGCCAGGATCACCTGCGCCGAAACCAGATCCGAAGAGCGGCCATTGACGCTGACCAGGATCTGCACCTTGCCGCCGCCGCCCGAGTTGAGCACCTTGCTGCCGATGATGCCGTTGTTGGTGCTTTGCCCGGTGAAGGTCGCGACGGTTTCGTTGTTGACCTGCACGTTCACCGTCTGGGTTCCGGCCGAGTTGGCGAAGGCGGTGACGCCGAACTGGGTGTTGGCGGGAAGGGTGAACACTCCTTGTGTTGCCATGATGTATCTCCACTGAATACCTGGCCTGCCTTTTCAGGCAGCCGTCTGGCGCGCGGTATGGCGTGTCGGGAGAGATCCGCAGTCCTTGGCGGCAGGCGATGCGCAGGCAGGAAGGACGCATCGTTCAGCCAATCTACGCCGTCGACCGGGCGCGACCACTGCTAGAGTTCGCAGGAGGGCTACAGGGGTGTCCTGGCACTGGCGATGCATGGCCCGGTGCCGGTCTATGGCAGCCGCCTGCCGGCCCGCTCGTTCGATTGTTACGCTGTCTGTAATGATCTATTGCCGATGCCGGCAGGCCAGGGGCGATTGTCTCGAAATATACTGCGTCACCTGGTCGCCGCAGCGGCGACGGCTACCCACTGGCCGTCGTCCGGGTCGCCGGTTCCATCCCGGCCGCGCCAACCCCCGCATTCAGGCCCCGCTGCGGCGACTGCATTCCCGCTGGATTCGAGGCTCGTACCCTATGACTCCCGATCAACGATTTGCCCGTTGGGTTCAAGTCGCTATCGCGGTATTCGTGTTGCTGTTCGTCTACTTCCTGGTCGCCGACCTGTGGATGCCGCTCACCCCGCAGGCCCAGTTGACCCGGCCGGTGGTGCGCGTCGCGCCGCGTGTCAGCGGTCAGGTCGCCGAGGTGCTGGTGTCCAACAACGGCCACGTGCAGCCCGGCGAAGTGTTGTTCCGCCTCGATCCCGAGCCGTTCCAACTGGCCGTGCGCCAGGCCGAACTGGCACTGGAGGAAGCCGAGCGCACCAACCGCGAGCTGGATGCCGCCATCGCCTCGGCCAAGGCCGACCTCCTGGCCGCGCGCAGCAGCGCCGGCGAGCTGGACAGCGAGGCGCGCCGCACCGCCCAACTGGTGCAGCGCCACCATGTGTCGCAGCAGATGCACGAGCAGGTCAGCGCCCAGGCCCAGGCCGCCCGTGCCCGGGTCGCCGCGGCCCAGGCGCGGATCGGCGAGCTGACCGCGCGACGCGGCACGGCCGGCGAGGACAACCTGCGCCTGCGCCAGGCGCGTAACGCCCTGGCCCAGGCCCGTCTGCAACTGCAATACAGCAGCGTCCGGGCCGACCGCGCCGGGACCCTGAGCAACCTGCAACTGACCCCGGGCACCTACGTTCCGGCCGGTACGCCGGTGGCGGCGCTGGTGGACGACCGCATCGACATCGTCGCCGACTTCCGCGAGAAATCGCTGCGCTACGTGCGCCCTGGCGACCGTGCGGCGGTGGTGTTCGACGCGCGTCCCGGCGAAGTGTTCGGCGCGCGGGTGGCGGCCATCGACGCCGGGGTCAAGGAGGGCCAGCTGGACGCCAACGGCGACCTCGCCGCGCCGGTCACCTCCGACCGCTGGGTCCGCGACGCTCAGCGCCAGCGCCTGCACGTGGTGCTCGACGAACTTCCCGAAGGCCTGCTGCCCACCGGTGCCAAGGCCACCGTGCAGCTGTATCCCGGCGACGGCCTGAGCCACCTGCTCGGTCGCGCGCAGATCGTCGCCATCAGCCTGCTGCACTACGTCTACTGACGCCATGCCGGCCAAGCTCGCGATGTCCGCCAACGACCTGCGTCAGTGCCTGCGCATCGCCGGCGGCGGCACCCTGGGGTTCTTCGTCTGCAAGCTGATGAACTGGGACTACGGCTCGTTCTTCGGGGTCTACCCGATGCTGCTGCTCGGCCTGACGCCGGTGATCAACCTGCACATCGTCCGCCAGTTCCTCGCCAACTCCGTGGTGATCAGCGTCGAGGTACTGGTGCTGTACGGGTTGTTCGGCGACCGGCCGCTGCTGATGACGCCTATCGTCTTCGGCCTCTTCGTCTACCGCTTCGCCCTGATGGCGCGCGGCCCGCTGTTCTTCTTCGGCGCACTGAGTTCGGTGTTCCTCTCGATGCTGCTGCACTTTGCCAGCTATCCGGACGTCGATCTGTTCGACATGCTCGCCAGCAACATGGTCGCCACCTGGCTGACGGTGGCCATCGCCGTGCTGATGTTCTACCTGTTCCCCGACGTCGAACCGCGGCCGCCGCGCCAGGCGCCGGCCAAGGACGCCCCCAGCCGGCGCCACGAGACGCTGCTCGGGGCCACGGTGGCGACCCTGTCCTTCGTGGTCTTCCAGACCTTCGACCTGAAGGACTCGCTGTCGGCGCAGATCGCCTCGATCTTGGTGTTGTTTCCCATGCACTGGAAGGGCGTGCACTTCGCCGGGCGCATCCGCGCCCTCGGTACGCTGCTCGGCTGTGCGCTGGCGGTGGGCTTGCAGGTGCTGCTCTACGATCACTACGACATCCTGCCCTTCGTCGCCCTGTTGCTGTGGATCTCGGCGATGTTCTGCGCGCGCATCCACATGCTGGAGAACGGCGTACCGGGGATCGGTTTCGGCGCGCTGACCACCCTGGCGATCGTCCTCGGCCAGTACCTGACGCCGACCCACGACATGATGTACAGCGTGCTCTACCGATTTACCTCGGTGTGCTTCGCGGTGCTGATCACGCTGATGACGGTGCTGGTGATCCACCTGTTCCTCAACCGCTTCGCCGCCACCCGGCACTACAGCCACTGAGGCCTCAGGCGCGCCGGCCCGGCCAGTTGACCAGCGCGACGCCGAGCATCACCAGCAGCATGCCGCCGATCGCCGCCGGCGCCAGGCGCTCGTCGAACAGTAGCCAGGAGGCCAGCGCGGTCACTGGCGGCACCAGGTAGAACAGGCTCGCCACCTTTGACGCGGCGCCATGCCGGATCAGCGTGTAGAGCAGGCCGACGGCGCCGAACGAGAGTCCCAGCACCAGCCAGCCGAGGGTCAGCACGAACGGCGTGCTCCACTGCACCTCGCGGCTTTCGAAAAGCAGCGCGGCGAGGCCGAGCAGGGCGCCGCTGGCCAGGTACTGGACGACGCCGCCGGTGCGCAGGTCCATGCCGCCGCAGAAGCGCTTCTGGTACAGCGTGCCGCAGGTGATCGCCGCCAGTGCCACCAGCACCGCAGCCCAGGCCAGGCCGTCGGCGCCACCGTGGATGCGGCCGAGTACCACCAGGGCTACGCCAGCCAGGCCGAGCGCCAGTCCCAGCCATTGCCGGCGGCTGACCTGCTCGCCGAGCCAGATGCCGGCCAGGGCCGCGGTAGCCAGCGGTTGCAGGCCGACCAACAGGGAGGTCAGGCCGGCCGACATGCCGTGCTCGATGGCGAGGAACACCCCGCCCAGGTACAGGCCATGGACCAGCAGGCCGGCGACCGCGACATGCCCGGCCAGCCGTGCCGAGCCCGGCCAGGGCGCACCGCTGAGCAGGGCGAAGGCGGCCAGTAGGGCGGCCGCGAGGAGCAGGCGGATGGCCAGGAAGGTGAAGGGCTCGGCGTACGGCAGGCCGAACTTGGCGCCGAGGAATCCAGTGCTCCAGAGCAGCACGAAGAGCAGCGGCATGCCGCTGCCGAGCCAGGCGGGTGTGCGCATGCAAGGTCCTCGTCGGGAGGTGGCGGGACGGTCGTGGCGCCCCGCGCGTGTCGGTGTCAGTCCAGCAGCGAGCGGCCTCGCTCCAGGTAGGCGCGCATTTCCGTCTCGGGCACCATGCCGCCGCCGGTGGCCCAGACCAGGTGGGTGGCATTGGCCAGGCGCGCCGAGGTCAGCCCCATGCGTTCGCGATAGCCCTGCGGCTCACGGGTGACCCGGGCGATGCCCGGCGCGCCGGCCAGGGCCGAGGGTTCCAGGCGGATGCCCTGGCTGCGCTCGAGCAACGCGAGCAGGCGGAACAGTTCATCGTCGTCCACCGTGTAGTAGCCGTCGAGCAGGCGATGCATGGCGCGGCCGACGAAGCCCGACGGACGCCCCACCGCCAGGCCATCGGCGGCGGTGCGGTTGTCGATGCCGAAGTCCTGCACCGAAACCTGCTCGTGGCGGCCGGTATAGACGCCGAGGAACATGCAGGGCGAATGGGTCGGCTCGGCGAACAGGCAGTGCACCGCGTCGCCGAACGCCAGCTTGAGGCCGAAGGCCACCCCGCCGGGACCGCCGCCGACCCCGCAGGGCAGGTGGACGAACAGCGGGTGCTCGCTGTCGACGCGGATGCCGGCGGCGTCCAGCTGGCCGCGCAGTCGCTCGGCGGCGACGGCGTAGCCGAGGAACAGGTCGCGGGAGTTTTCGTCGTCGACGAAATGGGTGTAGGGATCGCCGGCCGCTTCGCGGCGGCCCTGTTCCACCGCGACACTGTAGTCGGAGGCGTACTCCACCACCGTCACGCCGTGGGCGCGCAGCTTGTCCTTCTTCCACTGGCGGGCGTCGGCGGACATGTGCACGCTGGCCTGGAAGCCCAGCGCGGCGCCGATGATGCCGATGGAAAGGCCCAGGTTGCCGGTGGAGCCCACCGCTATCCGATGGCGGGCGAAGAATGCCCGGCAATCCGCCCCGGCCAGCCGCGAGTAGTCGTCGTCGAGGCCGATCAGGCCGTGCTCCAGGGCCAGGCGCTCGGCATGGGCGAGCACTTCATAGATGCCGCCGCGGGCCTTGATCGAGCCGGAGATCGGCAGGTGGCTATCGCGTTTCAGCCAGAGCCGGCCGGGCAGTTCGGCGGCGTAATGCTGGCGCAGGGCATCGTGGAAGGCGGCGACCTCGACCAGGTCGGACTCGATGATGCCGCCGCTGGCGGCGGTTTCCGGAAACAGCCGGGCGATCAGCGGGGCGAAGCGCTGCAGGCGGGCGCTGGCGTCGGCCACGTCGGCGGCGCCGAGGCCGACGTCGGCCAGGGCTTCGGCGCTCGGCGCGATGGCCGGGTTGAACCACTCGCTCGGGCGCAGGGCGATCAGGTCGGCCAGGCGCGGGAATTCGGCGAGCCAGTCGGCCTTGGGTGTTCCGAGAATCAACGGCAGTACTCCTGTGGCGGGTAGGGCGGCGAAGGCACAGAGGATATACGCCTGGCCGGCGTTTTTCCTCGTACCCGGCAGGCAAGGCAGAACGCCTCTGCGGCGAAAGGCTTTGCACACGCGAGAATGTGCCGCATGCTTGATATCTTGAACAAGCGATGCGTATTTTGTACGCGGCCGCCGCCCGGTGCGGCATCCGCGATACCAACAAGGATAAGAAGTCATGACTATCGAAGGCCAAGGCTCACTCGCCGAACGGCTGGCTGGAGTTGAAGAAATCGAATGCGTCACCCCCGACCTCAACGGGGTGCCGCGCGGCAAGGTGATGACCGGCGAGGGCTTCCTCAGCGGCCGGCGCCTGCAGCTCGCCCGTGGCGTGCTGCTGCAATGCATCATGGGCGGCTACCCGCCGGCGCGCTTCTATGGCAGCGACGATGGCGACCTGGCGCTGGTCGCCGAGCCGACCCAGGTCCATCGCCTGCCCTGGAGCAACACTCCGCGCGCCTTCGCCATCTGCGACGCGCAGGAACTGGATGGCACGCCGTCCGGGTTGTCCACCCGCGGCCTGCTCAAGCAGGTGGTGGCGCGCTACGCCGCCCACGGCTGGCAACCGGTGGTGGCCACCGAACTGGAATTCTTCGTCTTCGCCCCGAACACCGATCCCAACGAGCCGTTCCAGGCCCCGCTGGGGCCGGATGGCCGGCGCGAGCTGGGCTATTCGGCCTTCAGCGTGTCTTCCAACAACGGCCTGCGGCCGTTCTTCGAGGACGTCTACCGCTGCATGGATGCGCTGGGCCTGGTGCGCGACACCTTCATGCACGAGATGGGCACCAGCCAGTTCGAGATCAACTTCCTGCATGGCGACCCGGTCCTGCTGGCCGACCAGACCTTCCTGTTCAAGCACCTGCTCAAGGAGGTCGCGCTCAAGCACGGCCTGATCGTGGTGTGCATGGCCAAGCCGCTGGCGAAGACGCCGGGCAGCTCGATGCACATCCACCAGAGCATCGTCGAACTGGACGGCGGGCGAAACATTTTCAGCGAAGCCGATGGCGAGCCTTCCGCCGCGTTCCGCCACTTCATCGGCGGCCAGCAGGCCTGCCTGGCGGACTTCACGCCCTTCTTCGCGCCGCACGTGAACTCCTTCCAGCGCCTCTGCCATCCCTACGCATCGCCGAACAACGCCTGCTGGTCCCACGACAACCGCGCCGCCGGCCTGCGCATCCCGGCCAGCGGAGCCTCCGCGCGGCGCGTCGAGAATCGCCTGCCGGGCGCCGACGCCAACCCTTACCTGGCCATCGCCGCCAGCCTGGCCGCCGGTCTCTACGGCCTGGAGCACGAACTGGAGCCGAGCCCGGCGATCCAGGGCGAGTTCGAGGTACCGGAGGAACTGACCCTGCCCTGCACCATGTACGATGCCCTGCGGCGCCTGAAAGGCAGCGCGCTGGCGCGCGAACTGTTCGGCAGCGAGTTCGTCGAAGGCTACGTGGCGACCAAGAGCATGGAACTGACCAGCTTCTTCGACGAGATCAGCCCCTGGGAGCGTCGTGTCCTGGCAGCCCAGGCCTGATCCACCGTGGTACTTTCCTAGCCCTGTGTCACCCCCTGCCGCCTCGCGGCGGCAGGGTCGTGGTGTCGGGTGCCGGCTTCGGCATCCCGCGTCCTGTCCCGGGGCCTCCCCGGGACTCCAACGCTGTGCGAGCCGGGCAGTCCGCGAGCGGCGCCGGCTCCCTTGTACGGAACCGGAGGTCCGATGCGGCGGATTTTCTTCTCTTTTCGCGCTCTCTATTTCGCTACCCTGCTGATGCTCACCGGCTCCGGCCTGCTCAGCACCTACCTGGCGCTGCGCCTGGCGGCGGACAAGGTCGACGGCCTGTGGGTCGGCGCGCTGATGGCAGCCAACTACTTCGGCCTGGTGCTGGGCGGCAAGGTCGGTCACCGGCTGATCGCCCGGGTCGGCCACATCCGCGCCTACGTCGCCTGCGCCGGGGTGGTCACCGCCGCGGTCCTCGGCCATGGCCTGCTGCCCTGGCTGCCGGCGTGGATCGCCTTGCGCATGGTGATGGGCCTGGGCCTGATGTGCCAGTACATGGTGATCGAGAGCTGGCTCAACGAGCAGGCCGATGCCAGCCAGCGCGGCGCGGTGTTCGGCGGCTACATGGCGGCTTCCTACCTGGGCCTGGTGCTCGGCCAGATGATCCTGGTGGCGCATCCGCAACTGGGGCCGGAATTGCTGATGCTGGTGGCCTTCTGCTTCGCCCTGTGCCTGGTGCCGCTGGCCCTGACCCACAAGATCCACCCCGCGGCGCTGCGCCCGGCGCCGCTCGAACCGCGCTTCTTCATCCGCCGGGTGCCGCAGTCGCTGACCACCGTATTGGTCTCGGGGCTGGTGGTCGGCTCCTTCTATGGCCTGGCGCCGCTGTACGCCAACCAGTTGGGGCTGCCCAACGAGCAGGTCGGCCTGTACATGGGCGCCTGCATCTTCGCCGGGCTGCTGGTGCAGTGGCCGCTCGGCTGGCTGTCCGACCGTCGCGACCGCGCCTGGCTGATCCGCGCCTGCGCCATCCTGCTGTGCCTGTTCGCCTTGCCGCTGGCATTGTTGCAACAGATGCCGCTGGCGTTGCTGCTGGCCCTGGGAATCGCCGCGAGCATGTTGCAGTTCACCCTCTATCCGCTGGCAGTGGCCTTTTCCAACGACCACGTGGAGACCGAGCGACGGGTTTCGCTAACGGCCATGCTGCTGGTGACCTTCGGCGTCGGCGCCTGCATCGGGCCGCTGGCGGCCGGCGCGCTGATGCGGCTGTTTGGCGCTAACATGCTATATGCGTTCGTCAGCGCCTGCGCGCTGATCCTGGTCTGGCGGGTCCATCCGGAGAAGGTCAGCGGCCTGCACCGGGTCGACGACGCGCCGCTGCACCACGTGCCGACCCCGGACAACATGACCAGCTCCCCGCTGGTCGCGGCGCTCGATCCGCGGGTAGACGAACAGGCGGTGCAGGAACAGATGGTCGATGGCGAGCCCGACGCGCCGCAGGCCGACGGCGCGATGCAGAACTGAATTCCGCTCGCCGCGGGAGCCGATAGGCAGGAGAGGTTGCGATGAGTCCGACGCTTTCCCTTCACCTGATGGTGCGCAACCTGCCGCCAGGGCAGCGGCGGCCGAAGATCGCCCAGGCCATCGGCGAGGAGAGCGCGGGACGCTTGCAGCGGGTATTGCTGGAACGCGCCCTGCGCCTGCCCGATCGCGGTTTCAGTGCCCGCATCCTCTGGTTCGACGACGATCTGGACAGCGATCTGCAGACGCTGGCTATGGCATTGGGCTGGAGCCTGATGAGCCAGCCGGCCGGCGATCCCGGCGAGCGCATGCGGCGTATCGCGGCGCTGGGGTTGGCGGAAAGCGAGGCGGTACTGCTGATTCGCCACGACTGCCCGGTGCTGGACGGCGACTACCTGGAAGCGGCCTGCACCGCCCTGGGCCGCCACCAGGCGGTGCTGGGGCCGGTGGAGCGGGGCGGCTACGCGCTGCTCGGCCTGACCCGGGTCGACCCGCTGTTGTTCGAGTCGATGCCCTGGGGCGGAGACCGCCTGCTGGCGCTGACCTGCGAGCGTCTCCGGCAACTGGGCTGGGAGCATCACCTGTTGCCGGCGCTCTGGGACGTCGACCGTCCCGAGGACCTGCCGCGCCTGGCGGCGCTGGGAGTGGTCCTGTGAGACTCAGAACAGTTCGTCTTTCTCGAAGCGCCGCGCTTCGCGTTGCAACTGGTAGACGAAGCGATCCACCTGGCGCTGGGCGAGGCCGCTCATCTCGCTGAAGCGGACGCCGGCGAAGGTCGCGTCGAGCTTTTCGTCGAAACGCACGTGACGCAGTTCGATCGCGCTGCTGATCGCGCCCTGTGGCAACTGGGCGCTGAAGTCTTCGTAGATCTCGCCGGGATGCAGGCGTTCGGCGACATTGCCGGCGAAGCGCAGCTTGGCGCCGGTGGCGGAGATATCCAGCAGTTGTCCGCTCAGCGGCGCGCGGAGTTTCTCCCCGGCGATTTCCGCGGCGATCGGCTGGCTCTGCTTGATGCTGGCGCGGTAGGCGTTGCGGCGCTGGTGGTAGAGCACTTCGGCGGGAAGGGCGGCCCAGTAGCAGGGGACGCCGTCGTGTTCGCCGAACTGCACCGGGCGCTCGCATTCCCAGGCGATACGCACGCCTTCGTGGAAGGCTTCGACGCGAAACGCCTCGCCATTCTGCAGGAAACGTTCGCCGGTGTTGGGGATGAGTTCGTCCAGCGCGACCATCCCGCGGTCGCGGTCGATGTCCACCAGGAAGCTCTGGAAGCGCTGGTTGCGATCGGCAAAGGTGATCAGCAGGGAGTCGCGGCTATCCTGCAGCAGGCGCAGGTTGGCCTGGATTTCCACGGGGGCCTTGAGCACCTTCGGGGGTTGCGGCCCCGCTTCTTCGACGAACGGGTTGGGCACCTTCAATGCTCTCCTGGGGCACGAATGCCTCAATGATAGCACTGTGCCTTGATACGTGTGCTGGTCGGGTTCAGGCCTGGCTGAGCGGGCGTTGCCGGCTGCTCGAGGCGGTGCCGCCGCGGCTGTCGTACAGGCTCGGGGCGTCCTGGCCGCGGAGGATGTTCAGCAGGCTGCCGGTGGAAGCCTGGTTGGCGCGGATGATCCGCCCATTGCGCAGGTTGGCCTGCTGGCAACGCTCCAGCAGTTCGCCCAGTTCGTCGCCGCGCGCCAGCAGCTCGGCGCCATCCGCACGCTCGCGGGCGTAGCGGGCAAGGCCTTCGCGGTCGAGGGAAACGCCGGCTTCGCGGAGGATTTCCGCGCGGGCCCGGCCATTTCGCTCCAGTTGCTGCATCAGTGGCTGCTTGGCCCCGAGAAGCTGTTGCAGGACCGGCAGTTCGCGCCGTTCCAGGGCCTGGAATTCTTCGTCGACCAACTGCAGGAGTTGGCTGGCGTGGCCGATATCCTCGGCGAACAGATCGAGCAGGGTAGGGGAGTCAGGCATCTCGGGCTCGGGAGTTCATTCGGCGTCCAATGTCCTCCAGCGCGTCCTTCGAGGTCAGCGCTGGGATTCGAAGTCGAGCAGCTTGCTGGCAACACGCTCGCTGTCGACCTGATAAGTGCCATCGGCGATCGCTTGCTTGATCCGGGCAACCTTATCGTTGTCGACCACCGGCAGGGTCTGCAGCTGGTCCGTGACTTTCTGCATGTTCTGGGCGGTTTCGCTGATCTGCACCGACTCGCCGCTCTTCGGAGCGGAAGTCGCGGCCTGGCCTGCCTTGTCGGCGCCAGTGGCGTCGGGACGCCCCGCGGCGGTGCTGCCGGTACGGCCGGTGGTGGCTGGCGTGCTGCCGGGATTCAGCCGGTTGAAGTCGATGACCATGGTTGTAAACCTCGAAGGTATTGGACGCTTGCCTAGCTTTTCGGCGAAGGCTTGAAAAACTTTAGGACTTATTTTCGTGCGTCGTTTCCCAGTTTAGAGAAACCCGCCGGGGTAGCGCCAGCGCTACCGGCCACGGCTTTCCCTCTACATATTCACCTCGACCGTGCCGGGTTCTAGCACGCGGGCCTTGATCACCCGCTGCGAGCGCAGGTTGCGCACGCGGATCTGCTGGCCCGGGGCGCCATCGGACAGCGCCTCGCCGGGCATCTTGACGTTGATGGTGGCGGTGCGTGCGAGGATCACCACCTGGTCGCCCTTGCGCACGGCCTCGGCCTGCTCGAGGAAGACCGGCGCCAGCACCTGGTCGTTGACCACCGGTCGGCGCAGTTTCTGCCCGACGACGCGGGCCGGATCGGTCAGGTAGCCCTGGGTCAGCAGGCCGACGTCGCGCTCGACCAGGGCGATGTCGGCATCCTCCAGCACGTGCGCGCGCTTGAGTGGCTGCACTGCGACCACTACCTGGCGGAACAGTTTCACCTGCGCCGGCATGAAGATGGTCCAGGGCGCACTGCCTTCGCAACCGATGCGCACGGTGACCCTGCCGATCGGTTGTGCCGGACTTTCCTGGCTGAGCGTCAAGTCCCTGTCGCATTCGGCCAGGCGCAAGCGCGGGTCGACGCGGTTGACCTGAATCTGGTAGCGCCCGTCGAGTCCGCTATTCTGCAGATATTCTTCTACCTTGAATTCAAGAAACCCCTGGGTGGAGCCGATAAGTACCTCGGGAGCGGTAAAACCCTGGGCCTGGCTGTTGTTAGCCGCGCACAGGTAGCCGAGCCCGAGCAAAACGGGTAAAAACCGTAGAGAAGTATGGCTACGGGCCATTATTCGTCGAAAAACTGTCGTTGCCTGTTTCATGCAACGGGTTAAGCAATGGTCGTGCCGGAGTCCGGTACGACCGTCTGAGGGGAGCGCCAATGGCCGGTGTTTTGGATTCAGTCAACCAGCGCACGCAGTTGGTCGGACAGAACCGTCTGGAGCTGCTTCTGTTCCGTCTGGACGGTAACCAGCTCTACGGCATCAACGTGTTCAAGGTGAAAGAGGTGTTGCAATGCCCGCGCCTGACGGTGATGCCCAAGTCCAGCCCGGTGGTGCGCGGGGTGGCGAACATCCGCGGAGGCACCATTCCGATCCTCGACCTGGCGCTGGCCACCGGCCGCCGCGGGTTGCAGGACCTGACCAACAGCTTCGCGATCATCACCGAGTACAACACCAAGGTGCAGGGCTTCCTGGTGCGCTCGGTGGAGCGCATCGTCAACATGAACTGGGAAGAGATCCATCCGCCACCCAAGGGCGCCGGCCGCGAGCATTACCTGACCGCGGTGACCCGGGTGGACAAGCAGTTGGTGGAAATCATCGACGTGGAAAAAGTGCTCGCGGAGGTCGCACCGACGTCCGAGGAAGTGTCCCACGGAGTGGTGGACGCCGAGACCCAGAGCCGCGCGGTGACCAAGCGGGTGCTGGTGGTGGACGATTCGTCGGTGGCGCGCAAGCAGGTGACCCGTTGCCTGGAGGCGGTCGGCGTGGAAATGACCGCGCTCAACGACGGGCGCCAGGCCCTGGAGTACCTGCAGAACATGCTCGCCGAGGGACGGCGTCCGGAAGACGAGCTGCTGATGCTGATCTCCGACATCGAAATGCCGGAAATGGACGGTTATACCCTGACGGCGGAAATCCGTAGCGATCCCCGCCTGCAGAAACTGCACATTCTCTTGCATACTTCGTTGTCCGGGGTCTTCAACCAGGCGATGGTGAAGAAGGTCGGTGCGGACGACTTCCTCGCCAAGTTCCGTCCGGACGATCTGGCGGCGCGGGTGGTGGAGCGGATCAAGGCGGTGGACGCGGGCTGAGCGATCGGCCCTCGACAACAATGTGAATACGGGCGACCGGCTGCGTTCCGGTCGCCCAGGGCGAAGAGGCTTATGCGTGTCGGCAGCTAATGCGGATTTCGAGTTGTTCAGGGTCTTCCTCGAGAAGACCTGCGGCATTGTGCTGGGCAGCAACAAGCAGTACCTGGTCTCGAGCCGGCTGAACAAGCTGATGGAGCAGCAGGGCATCAAGAGCCTGGGAGAACTGGTGCAGCGCATCCAGACCCAGCGCGGCGGCCTGCGCGAGATGGTGGTGGACGCGATGACCACCAACGAGACCCTGTGGTTTCGCGATACCTACCCGTTCGAGGTGCTCAAGCAGCGGGTTCTTCCCGAACTGATCAAGGCCAACGGCGGGCAGCGCCTGCGGATCTGGTCGGCGGCCTGTTCGTCCGGCCAGGAGCCGTACTCGCTGTCGATGGCCATCGACGAGTTCGAGAAGACCAACCTGGGGCAGTTGAAGGCGGGCGTGCAGATCGTCGCCACCGACCTGTCGGGGTCGATGCTCACCGCCGCCAAGGCCGGTGAATACGACACCCTGGCGATGGGCCGCGGCCTGTCCCCGGAGCGTCTGCAACGCTATTTCGACGCCAAGGGGCCGGGGCGCTGGGCGGTCAAGCCGGCGATCCGCAGCCGCGTCGAGTTCCGCGCCCTGAACCTGCTGGACAGCTACGCCAGCCTCGGCAAGTTCGACATGGTGTTCTGCCGCAACGTGCTGATCTATTTCTCCGCCGAGGTGAAGCGCGACATCCTGCTGCGCATCCATGGCACGCTCAAGCCTGGCGGCTACCTGTTCCTCGGCGCCTCCGAGGCGTTGAACAACCTGCCCGACCACTACCAGATGGTGCAGTGCAGCCCGGGCATCATCTACCGGGCCAAGTAGCGCAAGGAAGCGGACCCGCGCCAGGTTGCGCCGGGGGTGACCTGGCAGCCTGGCGCGGGTCCGCTTGGGACGGGCAGGTGGGATGAGACTTTCGCCCACTGCCCAGGCTCCGAGCGCCACGCGCGGCGGCGCCGTCGCAGCCCGCTCGGCACAGGACGGCTGGCTCGGAGCGGGGCAGTTTAGGACTGCGCGATCTAGTTGTATTGACAGATATTTCTGATAGTCAGGTGATCTGGCAAGTTGCCGCTTTGCCGGGGAACTGCTTACATGATTCAAGCGTTCCCTCGATCCGCCACGCCTACCAGGAGACTTCCATGGCCATCACTGCGCTGCCCTCGGCCGATGGGCAAGAGTTGACCATCCAGATCCAGGGGCGCTTCGACTTCGGGGCCCATCAGGATTTCCGCGACGCCTACGAGCGCGTCGCGATCACTCCGCGACGCTACGTCGTCGACCTGCGCAACGCCACCTACCTGGACAGCTCGGCCCTCGGCATGCTCCTGCTGCTGCGCGACCACGCCGGCGGCGAGAACGCGCAGATCAGCCTGGCGAACTGCAGCCCGGAAGTGCGCAAGATCCTCGCCATCTCCAACTTCGAGCAGTTGTTCAAGATCAGCTGAGATGAATCCCCCGGCGGCGCGGATCGAGAGCCTGACGATTCTCATCGCCGAGGACAACGCGGCCGACCGCCTGCTGCTGTCGACCATCGTCAGCCGCCAGGGGCATCGCGTGCTGACCGCCGGCAACGGCCTGGAGGCGGTGGCGCTGTTCGAGACCGAGCGGCCGCAACTGGTCCTGATGGACGTGATGATGCCGGTGATGGATGGCTTCGAGGCGGCCCGGCGGATCAAGCAGCAGGCCGGCGAGGAGTTGGTGCCGATCATCTTCCTCACCTCCCTCAGCGAAACCGAGGCGCTGGTGCAGAGCCTGGAGGCGGGCGGCGACGACTTCCTCTCCAAGCCGTACAACCGGGTGATCCTCGAAGCCAAGATCAACGCCATGGGACGCCTGCACCTGCTGCAACGAACGGTGCTGGAGCAGCGCGACCTGATCGTCCGGCACAACGAGCACCTGCTCAACGAACAGCGGGTGGCCAAGGCGGTGTTCGACAAGGTGGCCCATTCCGGCTGCCTGAACGCCAGCAACGTGCGCTACCTGCAATCGCCCCTCGCGCTGTTCAACGGCGACCTGCTGCTGGCCGCCTACAAGCCGTCCGGCGGCATGCACGTGCTGCTCGGCGACTTCACCGGCCACGGCCTGCCGGCGGCGATCGGCGCGATGCCGCTGGCCGAGGTGTTCTACGGGATGACCGCCAAGGGCTATCCGATGGCCGACATCCTCCGCGAGATGAACGCCAAGCTGAAGCGCATCCTGCCGGTCGGCGTGTTCTGCTGCGCCACCTTGCTCAACCTGAGCTTCCAGCGCGAACTGGTGGAGGTCTGGAACGGCGGCTTGCCGGACGGCTACCTGCTGCGCGCCGCCAGCGGCGAGCGGGTCGCCCTGGTGTCCCGCCACCTGCCGCTGGGAATCCTCGAGCCGGCGGCGTTCAGCGACCGTTGCGAAACCTATCCGCTGGATATCGAAGATCGGATATTCCTGTTTTCCGACGGTGTCCTCGAGGCCAGCAACAAGGCTGGCGAGATGTTCGGCGAGGCGCGGCTGCTCCAGCTGTTCGAGCGCAATCGCCAGCCGTCCGCGCTGTTCGACGAGATCCAGCGCAGCCTGGCGCAGTTCCGCGGCGCGGTGCAGGACGACGTGAGCATGCTCGAAGTGCGGCTGCAGCCGGATAGCGGCCTGCAATGCCCGCCGCTGGCGTTTTCCGATAGCGGCGTGAGCAGTCCGCTGGACTGGTCGGTGAGCTTCGAATTCCGCGCCGAAACCCTCAAGCATTTCAACCCGCTGCCCCATGTGCTGCAACTGCTGCTCGAGGTCCACGACCTGCGCGCGCGTGGCGGTGCGCTGTATACGGTACTCGCCGAACTCTATTCGAACGCCCTGGAACATGGCGTCATCGGCCTCGATTCGACGATGAAGAGCGACGCGGCGGGATTCGCCCGCTATTACCAGGAGCGGGTCAGCCGCCTGCAGGCCTTGCGCGACGGCTACGTGCGGCTGCACCTGGACCTGGCGCCGCATGGCGCGGGGGGGCGTCTGCTGGTGCGGGTCGAGGACAGCGGCGAAGGTTTCGACGTGGAGCGCGCGCTGAATGCCGTGGAGCGTCAGGAACGCCTCTGCGGCAGGGGTTTGCGCCTGATCCGCGAATTGTCCGATCGTTGCCAGTGGTCGGCCGACGGAAAGGTGGTGTCCGTGGAGTTTTTCTGGTCGCCTCAGGCATAATCGCGCTTTCGTCGCGGTGCTCCTAATGGGTAGGGCATCGGAAGTCGACTTCAGGGAGCGATCGAATGTCCGCGCCGCATCTCGATGATCGTGTTCTGGCTTCGTTGCAGGAGGTCATGGAGGACGAATATCCGGTCCTGCTGGATACCTTCGTGCTCGACTCCGAGGAGCGCCTGCGCAGCCTGCATGCCGCCCTCCAGGCCGGCGATGCCCAGGCTTTGCGGCATACCGCACACAGCTTCAAGGGAGGCAGCAGCAACATGGGCGCGGTACTCCTCGCCGGCTACTGCAAGGAGCTGGAAGAAAGCGCCAGGCGCGGCGACCTGCAACGGGCGCCGGCGCTGATCGAACAGATGGAGCGCGAGTTCGCCATCGTCCGCATCCTTTTCAAACAGGAACGTCAGCGCTATCGCTGAGGTTTTCGTCCTTTCCGGCGACAAGGTACCGGCCCGATCGAGCCTCCCTGGCGTATAATGCGCCGCTCGATTTGGAGTCCTTCATGCGCGAGCAAGCCCTACGCATCCTCAAAGACGTTTTCGGTTACGACGCCTTCCGTGGCAACCAGGCACGGATCATCGAGCGGGTGGCCGAGGGTGGCGATGCGCTGGTACTGATGCCCACCGGCGGTGGCAAGTCCCTGTGTTTCCAGGTCCCGGCGCTGCTGCGCGAAGG
Source organism: Pseudomonas sp. HMSC063H08 (assembly GCF_001813645.1). Lineage (NCBI taxonomy): Bacteria > Pseudomonadati > Pseudomonadota > Gammaproteobacteria > Pseudomonadales > Pseudomonadaceae > Pseudomonas > Pseudomonas sp. HMSC063H08. Next base: position 68,219 of record NZ_KV813335.1, on the reverse strand, counting down.
CCTGACGGTGGTGGTGTCGCCGCTGATCGCGCTGATGGAGGACCAGGTCGCCACCCTGGACGAACTCGGCGTGCCGGCGGTGGCGCTGAACTCCACCCTCAACCCCGAGCAGCAGCGGGACATCGCCGAGCGCCTGCAGCGCGGCGAGATCAAGCTGCTCTACCTGGCACCGGAACGGCTGGTCCAGCCGCGCATGCTGGCCTTCCTGCAACGACTGCCGGTCGGCCTGTTCGCCATCGACGAAGCGCACTGCGTGTCGCAATGGGGCCATGACTTCCGCCCCGAATACCTGCAGCTCGGCCAGCTCGCCGAGCTGTTCCCGCAGGTGCCGCGGATCGCCCTGACCGCTACGGCGGACATGCGTACCCGCGAGGAGATGATCCAGCGCCTGCACCTGCAGAACGCCGAGCAGTTCCTCTCCAGCTTCGACCGGCCGAACATCTTCTACCGCATCGTGCCCAAGGAGCAGCCGCGCAAGCAGTTGCTCGGCTTCCTCTCCGAGCGGCGCGGCGATGCCGGCATCGTCTACTGCCTGTCGCGGAAGAAGGTCGAGGAGGTCGCGGAATTCCTCGGCAACCAGGGCTTCCCCGCGCTGCCGTATCACGCCGGACTGTCCAACGAACTGCGTGCCCACCACCAGAAGCGCTTCCTCAACGAGGAAGGCTTGATCATGGTGGCGACCATCGCCTTCGGCATGGGCATCGACAAGCCCAACGTGCGATTCGTCGCCCACCTCGACCTGCCCAAGAGCCTCGAGGCCTATTACCAGGAAACCGGTCGCGCCGGCCGCGACGGCCTGCCGGCCGACGCCTGGATGGCCTACGGCCTGCAGGACGTCCTGCTGCTGCGGCAGATGATGCAGAGTTCCGAGGGCGACGAGCGGCACAAGCGCGTCGAGCGGCACAAGCTGGAAGCCATGCTGGCGCTCTGCGAGGAAACCCGCTGCCGGCGCCAGGCGCTGCTGGCCTATTTCGACGAGGAGATGCCGCAGCCCTGCGGGCATTGCGACAACTGCGTGGACGGCGTGGAAACCTGGGATGCCACCGAATCCGCGCGCCAGGCGCTGTCGGCGATCTACCGCAGCGGCCAGCGCTACGGCGTCGGCCATCTGGTGGATATCCTGCTCGGCCGCGAGACCGAGAAGATCCGCAGTCTCGGCCACCAGCACCTGGCGGTGTTCGGGATCGGCAAGGGGCGCGGCGAAGACGAGTGGCGGACCCTGTTTCGCCAGTTGGTCGCGCGCGGCCTGGCCGACGTCGACCTGGACGGCTTCGGCGGCCTGCGCCTGACCGAGGCCTGTCGTCCGCTGCTGCGGGGCGAGGTGCGGCTGGAGCTGCGCCGCGACCTCAAGCCACAGCGCGCCAAGGGCTCCTCCAGCGGCGGCGCCAGCGCCGCCAGCCAACTGGTGCGCAGCGAAGAGCGGGAAATGTGGGAGGCCCTGCGCGCGCTGCGGCGCAAGCTGGCCGAAGAGCATTCGGTGCCGCCCTATGTGATCTTCCCCGACGCGACCCTGCTGGAAATGCTCCGCAGCCAGCCGCGCTCGCTATCCGACATGGCCCAGGTCAGCGGGGTCGGCGCGCGCAAGCTGGAGCGCTACGGCCAGGCCTTCCTCGATGTCCTCACCGACTCGCCGGCGGCGCCCGCCGCGCCGCCGCAGGACCTGCGCCACGAATTGGCCAGCCTGGCCTGTGCGGGGATGACCCCGGCGCAGATAGCCCGCCAGCTCAATTGCAGCGAGAAGAACGTCTACGCGATGCTCGCCGATGCCATCGCCGGCCAGCAGGTGAGCCTGGAGCAGGCGCTGGATCTGCCCGAGGAACTCCTCGGCGAAATCCAGGACGCCTTCCTCGAGGAAGACGGCGAACTGCCGCCGGTGGCGGCGCTGGAGGAGCGTTTCGGCAAGCGGGTGCCGAGTGGCGTGCTGCACTGCGTGCGCGCCGCCCTGCAGGTGGAACTGGAGTCGTGATATGGCCATTTGCCGGTATTTTCTGACGCCAATCTTGTGACGTCCTTCGCAAGCGTCTACTGTGACGCCAAGCCCTCCAAGAGAAGAGGTGTGCGTGACACAGAAGGACCGGTTGGACGACTCCCGTTCCAACCTCTATGCCGACCAATTGAACCGCGGTTTCCGCGGTCTGCGTTTCCTTCCCGAACTGGAGCGTGACTACCGGCGCTACATGCTGGAGGACAGCTTCGCGCTGAAACGCATCGCCCTCAGCGTCGGCATGCTCGTCTGGCTGGCGTTCATCGGCATCGACCTGCTGATCCTCGCTGGTCCCCCGCTGTGGGGCGTACTGGCGGTGCGCCTTGGCGTGCTGGTCCTGCTGCTGGTCTGCGGCTGCCTGATCATGCTGCGCCGGCACATCCAGCTGATGGTGCCGCTGAGCATCGCCTGCGTCCTCGCCCTTGGCGTCGGTGCGGCGGCGGTGGTCGGCCTGGCGCACCGGGCCGATCCCGGCTATCCCTACGAAGGCCTGCTGCTGGTCAGTTTCGCCGCCTATTTCCTCGCCGGCCTGCGGTTGTCGCAGGCATTGAGCTGTGCGTTGGTCGTGCTGCTCGCCTACCTGGGTTTCGAGTGGTGGGCGGGTACCCAGGAGCCGCTGGGCAACAACCTGCTGTTCCTGCTGTTCGGTAACCTGATCGGCGCGGTCGGCTGCTATCTGCTGGAGTTCAAGTCGCGCGAGCATTTCCTCATCAGCCGTCTGCTGCGGGTGATGGCCGACCACGACAGCCTGACCGGCCTGCACAACCGGCGCAGCTTCAACCAGCACCTGGACCGCCTCTGGCGCCAGGCCCAGCGCGAACAGAAGACCCTGGCGCTGCTGCTTTGCGATGTCGACCATTTCAAGGCCTATAACGACCGCTACGGCCACCAGGCCGGCGATGCGGTCCTGCAGCGTATCGGCGCGGTGTTCGAGGCGAATGCCAGGCGTCCGCTGGACATGGCGGTGCGCCTGGGCGGCGAGGAGTTCGCCCTGTTGCTGTACGGCGCCAACGAGCATGAGGCGAGGCTGCGCGCGGAAGCGCTGCGCGCGCAGGTGCAGGCGCTGCGCATGGAGCACGAGGCGTCGGACACGGCGCGCGAAGTGACCCTGTCGGTCGGCGTGTCCTGCCTGTGGCCGACCCCGGGCAACGACCTGAAGCGCCTCTACGATCTCTACGAGCATGCCGATCGCGCGCTTTACGAAGCCAAGGCGTTCGGCCGCAACCAGGTGGTGGCCTGAGTCCATGGCCGATTTTGTCCCTGTGGCTGGCGCCGCCGGTGACTGCGGGACGAAGCGGCGAATGCTAGGTTCGACAGGAAAAAATGGCAGGCACGGCCGCTCTTCGCAGAGCTGCCGGCCCCGCCGCGAGACGACTTCCGGACGGACCCCATGCAGCGCTTGATCCAGGCCAACGGCCAACCGCACTACGGCATCTTCCCGAGTGCCCCGCAGCACATCAATTACCGCGATTTCGACTTCCGTTCGCCGATGGGCCGGCGCGTGGGGGCCCTGGGCAAATGGCGACGCTTCCATCAGTTCCAGTACTTCGGCCTGATCAGCCCGGAGCTGATCGGCGGCTGCGCCCTGGCCCAGCTGAGCTTGCTTGGCGTCGGCTTCGTCTACCTCTACCAGCCTTCCAGCGGACGCATGCTGGAGCGGCGCTTCAAGCTGCCGCTGGGGTTCGGAACCCGGTTTTCCCAGACCCCGGACGACGGCGTCTGCGAACTGCGCCAGGGGCGCAACCTGCTACGCCTGGAGAACCGTACGGCTCCCCGGGAGAAACGCCTGCTGGTGGAACTCGACGATGGCACCCGCATCGACGCCTGCTTCAGCGAGGAGGCGCCGAGCTTCCAGCCGATGTGCCTGTGTACGCCGACCGCGGTGAACGGCTGGGTCTATGCGCAGAAGGTGGCCGGCGTGCGCTGTCGCGGCGACGTGCGCAGCGCCCTCGGCGACCACGACCTGCAGGCGCTGGACGCCTTCGCCCATCACGACTGGTCGGCGGGCTACATGCGCCCGGAAACCTTCTGGAACTGGGCTTGCCTGTCCGGCGAGGCGGACGGCTTGCGGGTCGGCCTGAACCTGTCGTGCGGGGTCAACGAGACCAGCTTCACCGAGAACTGCTACTGGCTGGACGGCGAACTGCTGAAGGTCGACAGCGTGCGCTTCGACTTCGACCGCGACCAGCCGCTGCGGCCCTGGACCATCCGTTCATACGATGGCCAGGTAGAGCTGCGCTTCGAGGCCCACGGCATGCACCAGGAGCGGCTGAACCTCGGTCTGCTGGCGAGCAACTTCAAGCAGATCTTCGGTTGTTTCAGCGGTGTGCTGCGTCCGCGAGGTCGTGCCGAGGTGAGGATCGAGCGGCTCTGGGGCTTCGTCGAGGACCAGTACGCCAAGTGGTAGACAGGGCCTGGCCTGGGCATATCGTGCGACAATTTGTCATTGTACGGGGGGAAATTGGACGGGCATTATTAGCCGACTAATAATTAGTCAAATGAAATATCGGACCTCCTTTTTCCTATGGCTCAGACAGACAAGCACTATTTCGGCACCTTGCTAGCCCAGACTTCCCGTGCTTGGCGCGCTGAACTCGACCGCCGCCTCAGTCACCTCGGCCTGTCCCAGGCGCGCTGGTTGGTGTTGTTGCATCTGGCGCGCCATCGCGATTCGCCCACCCAGCGCGAGTTGGCCCAATCGGTCGGGGTCGAAGGCCCGACCCTGGCGCGACTGCTCGACGGCCTCGAGTCCCAGGGCCTGGTACGGCGCCTGGCGGTGGCGGAGGACCGGCGGGCCAAGCACATCGTGCTGACGCCCAAGGCCGATGTGCTGATCGCCGATATCGAGGCCATCGCCGCCAGCGTTCGCAACGACGTACTGACCGGCATCGACGAGTCCGAGCAGGCGCTGTGCCAGCAGGTGCTCTTGCGAATCCTGGCGAACCTGGAAAAGCGCTGAGCACTGCGTCACGAAATTCCGCTAGAATCGCCATTTTTATGGCATCACCTTCAGGGCTTTCGTTCGAAAGCCCTCTACAGAGGTTTTCGTCGGTTTTCTGACGAAAAATCTTGACCGTTTCCACGGCATTCCTCTATTCAGTGATGGCAAAAAGCCATGTCTTGCGCCATGTGGTGCGTTCAGCCCTGTACGGGGCGAAATTCGGGCTAACGTGAAATAGATGTAGCAGTCGACCGCTGGCCGGCTGTGTGCTCGAAGTGCGGAGAAAAGAACGGAATGCCCGGTAAAGCCTTGCGTGTCATGCTGTGTGCCTGGTCGTGCCTGTTGGCCGGGCAGGCGAGCGCCCTGGGAGTGGGAGACATCACCCTGCATTCGGCGCTCAACCAGCCGCTGGATGCGGATATCGAACTGCTCGACGTCGGCGATCTCGGCGCGGACGAGATCGAGGTCCGCCTGGCGGGCGCCGACGTCTTCGCCGCGGCCGGGGTGGAACGCTTGCAGTTCCTCAACGAGCTGCGTTTCAGTCCGGTGCTCCAAGGGCGCGGTGGCAATCGCATCCATGTGTCCTCGAGCCGACCGGTGCAGGAGCCCTACCTGAATTTCCTGGTGGAGGTGGCCCGCCCCAACGGCCGCATCGTCCGCGAATTCACCGTACTGCTCGATCCGCTCGGTTATACGCCGCGTATGCTTCCGGCCGCGCGCAGCGGGATCGAGCCGCAGCGGCAATCCTCGACGCCGGCGCCTGCGCCGCGTAGTGCCGCGGTCGTCGTAGACCCGGCACTGCTGGAGCCGGGCGACGACTACCTGGCTCGCCCCAGCGACAACCTCTGGGCCATCAGCGGACGCCTGCGTGGTGCCGGCAACGCCGATCGCGCGCAACTCATGGAGGCCCTGTACCAGCTCAATCCGCAGGCCTTCGTCAATGCCGACCGGCACCGGCTCAAGGCCGGCGCGCGCCTGCGCCTGCCGGCCGGCTACCAGGCGGAGCGAGGCGCGCCCGGCGCCGTGAAGGAGGCGGCCGTGGAAGTCCTGCCGCCAGCCGATGCCGCCGTGGTGGAAAACGCTCCGGCGGCTCTCGTCGAGGCGCAGCGCCAGGCGGATGCCGAGGCCGAGGCGCTGGCCCGGCAACGGGAGGAACTGAGCCAGCGGATGGACGATCTGCAACGCCAGTTGCAGGCCTTGCAGGAACAACTGCAGCAGCGCGATCACCAGGTCGCCGAACTGCAACAGCAACTGGCCCGGCGCCAGGCGGTGCGGCCCGCGGCGCCGCCGCCCGCCGCGGCCGCGCCTTCGGTTGCGCAACCGGTTGAAACGCCGACGGACTCGCAGCACTGGCGCTGGATGATCGTCCTGCTGCTGGTCCTCGCCCTGCTCGGCGTGTTGCTGTTGCGTCGCCGCCGCGAAGAGACTCCTGTCCCGGCGGTCGAACCGAAGCGCCGGGTTGCCCTGAACCTGCCGCTGCGGCGTGCGCCGCGCCCCCCGGCGGCCGCACCGGCGCCGGCAAAGGTCGAGGAACAGGCCAGGCCGCCGGTCGCCGTTCCCTCCAGCCCGCCGCCGTCTCCTCCGCCTGCTCCGGCCGCCGCTCCGCGCGCCGCCATGGCTGCGGCGGACAAGCTGGACGGCGCCGACATCTATATCGCCTACGGTCGCTACGGACAGGCCCGCGACCTGCTGCGTCAGGTCCTCGCCGAGCAGCCGCAGCGCCTGAGCGCGCGGATGAAGCTGTTGCTGGTGCTGGCTGAGCTGGGCGATGCGGCCGGCTTCGACGCGCTGGCCGAGGAAACCCTGGCCACTGGCGGCAACCCGGAGGCCATCGACGAGTTGCGCGGACGCTACCCGGCGCTGCTACAGATGCCGGCGACCGAGACGCCGGCGGCAACCAAGGACGACGACTGGAGCGACCTGCCGCTGGCCGAGCCGCCCGCCGCGCAGCAGCCGGATGCGACCTCGGGCGCCGACGGCTTCGGCGACCTCAACCTCGATCTCGATCTCGACTGGGGCGCCCTGGAGAATCCCCTGGACAACCCCGACCTGCCGCGCCGCGCCGCTGCCGGCAAGGCGGAACCGGCGGAGGAGGAGCCCCTGGCGTTCGAGAGCAATCTCCATGAACTGCCGGATGTCGCCGAGTACGAACACCTCGAACTCGACCAGCCAGAGCCGGCCACGGTGCCGCCGGAGGAGGCCTCGGCCAGCCTGGACCGGGCCCGCGCCTGCATCGACAGCGGCGATCTCGACCAGGCCAGCCGCATCCTGCGCCTGGTGGTGGCGCACGGCGACCCGTGGCAGAAGGCCGAGGCGCGCGAGTTGCTGGCGCTGATCGCCTGAACTCCGCTCAGAAGTTCTGCCCGAGGTTCAGGTAGAACGCCTTGAAGTTCTCGTCGTTGATCCCGTAGCTGAAGGTCAGCGGCCCCAGCGGCGTATCGAAGCCGATCATCAGGCTGGCGGCGTTGATGTAGCCGCTGTCGTATTCGTTGTCGTTGTTCCAGATGCGTCCGCGCTCGATGCTGCCGCCCAGGTACAGCGGGAAGTCCAGCGGCAGGAAGGAACGTTCGGTGAGGCGCCGGTAATAGACGATCCGTCCCAGGCTGTAGTTCTGCCCGGACAGCGCGTCGCGGCGGAAGCCCGACAGCTCGCGGGCGCCGCCGAGGGTGAAGCTGGAGGTGACCACCTCGGCGTCGTCCAGGGTGCGCCCGTAGCCGCCGCCGAACACCCAGGTGTCGGCGCCGAAGCTGAGCGCCTTGTTCAGCCGCAGGTCCCACTGCCGGTAGCTGTCGTCCGAGCCGAGGGACTTGTCGTAGCGGCGCATGGTCAGGCCGATCTCCTCGCCCTCGTGGGGGAAATTGACGTCGTCGACGGTATCGAACGAGTACTTCAGTTCGTAGTAGCCCTCGGTGAAGTCGATGTCCGGCAGGCTCGGGTCGCCGATGCGCACGTCGGCCTTGCCGTAGGCCTGCACCGCGCCCAGGCGGATTTCGCCGTTGTTGGCGATCTGCCGGCCGACGTTGAGGCCGTAGCCGTAGCGCTCCAGGCGATAGCGCAGCAGCGGGTCGTTGTCCTCGGTGACGTCGACGTTCTGTGCCTCGTGGAACAGGAAGGGCGCGACGAAGTAGCGCGAGCCGACGTCGAGCGGCTGGTAGAACTCGCTGTAGAGTTCCTGGCGGTCGCCGAGCTGGACCCGGGTCAGCCACTCGGCGCCGAGCCGGTTGAGGCCGTTCATGCGGTAGCTGCCGCCGAGGTTGAAGGTGCTTTCGCCGCGCATGTCGTCGGACAGGTTGAGGCCCAGGCGAAGGAAGTCGGTGCCGCCTTTCTTGCCGGTGGCGTGGATCACCAGGGTGTTGAGCTTCTTCTCCTTGACCACCCGGTACTGCACCTGGTCGAAGTAGTCGAGGCCGTAGAGGGTGCTCATGTCGTCCTGCAGGCGGCCGAGGTCGAGGCGCGTGCCGAGCGGCTGGCGGATGTAGTGGCGGATCACCTCGTCGCTGACCTTCGAGTTGTTCTCCACGCGGATCGCGTCGATCACCGGCTTGCGCTGGTTCGGCGTGCGCGCCACGTCGAGCGCTTCGCTGTTGAGGTCCTTCGGCTTGCGCAACTCGGCGAGGCGCGCGGCGAGCACCGTGGTGGCGCGGTAGCCGGCGTCGATCAGTTGCAGCACGCGGCCGAAGTCGGTGGTGCCGTAGCCGGACAGCGGCGGCTGGATCAGCACGTCGCCGGGCTTGAGCGTGGCCAGCTGGGCTTCGGAGTTCTTCCGGGTCATCAGGGTGATCGACTGGTTCATCACGTCGAGCACGGTGCTCAGGTCCTTGCGGTCGCGCAGCGGGTTGCCGATGTCGACCACGATCACCACGTCCACGCCCATGTCGCGCGCCACGTCCACCGGGATGTTGTCGACCATGCCGCCATCCACCAGCAGCCTGCCGTCGATCTCCACCGGGGCGAACACGGCGGGGATCGACATGCTGGCGCGGATCGCCTGGGGCAGGTGGCCCTTGCGGAACACCACTTTCTCGCCGGTTGCGATATCGGTGGAGACGGCGCGGAAAGGGATCGCCAGCTTGTCGAAGTCGCGGTTGTCGCTGGTGTGCACCAGCAGGCTTTCCAGCACCATCGCCAGGTTCTGGCCCTGGATCACCCCCAGCGGCAGGCCGAGGGTGCCGTCGTCGCGGAAGCTGATCTTCTGCTTGACCAGGAAGTCGCGGTCGTCCTGCTTGCGCCGGAACGGCACGTCCTTGCGCGGCGGTGCGTCGGACAGTGCCTGCTGCCAGTCCATCTCCAGGGCGATGCGCTCCAGTTCGGCGGGGGTGTAGCCGGAGGCGTACAGGCCGCCGACCACCGCGCCCATGCTGGTGCCGGCGATGGCGTCGATCTGGATGCCCTGTTCGTCGAGGGCCTTGAGCACGCCGATATGGGCCAGGCCACGGGCGGCACCTCCGGAGAGGACCAGGCCGATCTTCGGCCGGGCCTCCATGGCGAGGGCGGACAGGGGAAGCAGGAGCAGCAGTACGAGCAGCAGGCGGCGCATGAGAACGATCCGGAGCCGGGTGAAAAGGCGGCTATTATAGGCGCGACCGTTTCCCCTGAGCCGCCGACATGCCCACCGCCAAGCCCGAAATCGTCATCACCTATTGCACCCAGTGCCAGTGGCTACTGCGTGCCGCCTGGCTGGCCCAGGAACTGCTCAGCACCTTCGCCGACGATCTCGGAAAAGTCTGCCTGGAGCCCGGAACCGGTGGCGTCTTCCGTATCACCTGCGACGGCGTGCAGGTCTGGGAACGCAAGGCCGACGGCGGCTTCCCCGAGGCCAAGGCGCTCAAGCAGCGGGTTCGCGACCGCATCGACCCGCAACGCGACCTCGGTCACAACGATCGTCCTTCCCGCTGAACCGCTGCCGTCCGCCCATGGCTTGTTGCAGGTCAACGGGCGGCGCGGCGCATAGGCATAGCCTGGGGGCATTCATCCTGTCGAAGGGAGTGCCCATGAGCATCATCGTCACCGGCGCCGCCGGCTTCATCGGCAGCAATCTGCTGCAGGCGCTGAACCGGCGCGGCGAGACCGACATCATCGCGGTGGACGATCTCACCGACGGCGAGCAGTTCCGCAACCTGGCGGACGCCGATATCGCCGACTACCTGGACCAGAACGACTTCCTCGAGCGTTACGCCCGCGGCGACTTCGGCACGGTCCGCGCGCTGTTCCACCAGGGTGCCTGCGCCAGCACCCTGGAAAGCAATGGCCGCTACATGATGGAGAACAACTACCGCTACAGTTGCCGCCTGCTGGAAAGCAGCCTGGAACTCGGCGTGCCGTTCCTCTACGCCTCGTCGGCGGCGGTCTACGGCGCCGGCCGGACCTTCCGCGAGGCGCGCCAGTACGAGCGGCCGCTGAACGTCTACGGCTATTCCAAGTTCCTCTTCGACCAGCGTGTGCGCCGGGCGCTGCCGCAGGCGCGCAGCCAGGTGGTCGGCCTGCGTTACTTCAACGTCTACGGGCCGCGCGAGGAACACAAGGGGCGGATGGCCTCGGTGGCCTACCACTGCTACCAGCAATTGCGCCGCGACGGGCGGGTCGAACTGTTCGGCGAACACGGTGGCTTCCCGCCCGGCGGCCACCTGCGCGACTTCGTCGCGGTGGAGGACGTGGCGCGGGTCAACCTGCATTTCTTCGATCATCCGCAGCGTTCGGGAATCTTCAACCTCGGCAGCGGCCAGGCGCGGACCTTCAACGAGGTCGCCCTGGCGGTGATCAATAGCGTCCGCGCCAATGCCGACCAGCCGCCCCTGTCGCTGCAGCAGGCGGTGGAAAGCGGCCTGCTCGGCTACCGCGAGTTCCCCGAGTCGCTGCGGGCGCGCTACCAGAGCCACACCTGCGCCGACCTGGAGCTGCTGCGCGAGGCGGGCTACCGCGACGATTTCCAGAGCCTGGAAGAGGGCGTCGTCGGCTACTGCCGCTGGCTGGCGCGCAGCGCCTGAGGGATCTCGCTCAGCGGCCCAGCGCCCCGCCCACCGGGGCGCGGGCGAAGCGCAGCTCCGGCAGCAGGGTCAGCAGCGCCAGCACCCCGAGGGCCGCGCCGACCCAGAGCGCGCCCTGCAGGCCGAATCCGCCGGCGATGCCCAGGCCGCCGATCCAGGAACCGGCCATCACGCCGAGCATGATGCAGGCAGTGTGCACCGAGTTGACCAGCATGTTGTTATGGCCGACACGTGCGCCGCGGGTCACCAGCGCCGGGTTCATCGACACCCCGGTCAGGCCGATCACCACCAGCGCCGCCACCGCCACCGCCGGAACCTGTCCGAACAGGGCGAAGGCCACCATCGCGGCGATGGCCGCCAGCAGGCCGAAGGCCAGGACCGCGATGGTATGGCGGTCGGCCAGGCGGCCGACGATGTTGTTGCCCACCAGCGTCGCCAGGCCGTAGACCACCAGCAGCAGCGGTACGGTCGAGGCGGAGAAGCCGCTGACCTCGGTGAGGATCGGCACGAAATAGGTGAAGCCGGCGAAGGTGGCGCCGATCAGCAGCAGGCTGGTGGCGTAGACCCACCATAGATGGGCGTTCCTGAACACATTCAGTTCCTCGCGCAGCGAACCGCTGCCCGCCGACCCCGGGATCGCCGGCATCAGCTGCAACACCAGCAGGCCGACCAGCACCGCCACCAGCGCCACCGCGAAGAAGCTCGCGCGCCAGCCGTACCATTCGCCCAGCCAGGTGGCGACGGGCAGGCCGAGCACGGTGCCGACCATCAGGCCTCCGAGCACCAGCGACGAGGCGCGGCCGAACTGGTTGCCTTCGACCAGTTCGGCGCAGGCGGTCAGCGCCACGCCGAAGAAGGCCGCGGCGGCGACCGCGGTGACCAGTCGCGCCGCCACCATCACCGCATAGCCCGGCGCCAGGGCGCCGATGACCTGGCCGACCACGAACAGCGCGATCAGGCCGAGCAGGGCGTTCTTGCGCGGCACGCGGAGCAGGGCGGTGGTCAGCAGCGGGCCGCCGAGCGCCATCGCGCCGGCGTAGAAGGTGACCAGGTAGCCGATCGCGGCGAAGGACACGCCGAATTCGGCGGCCAGCGCCGGCATCAGCCCGGCGACCATGTATTCGCTGGTGGTCAGGGCGAAGATCGCGGCACCGAGCACGTAGACAATCAAAGGCATGTTTCCAGCTCCCGAGCGGTTCAGACGACGATGAAGCGAGCCACGGCGAGCTGCCCGTGCCGTGGCCGCGCGATGAATGCACGACGGCGACTCATGCCGCCGACGAACCGAAGCCCTGGTCGGCGCCTTCGGGCAGCACCGTCACGCAATGGGCGAACAGGTTCGAAGCGCTGCGCACCACGGTCAGCCCGCACTCGGCGAGCAGGGCGTGGAGGCAGGCGCGCGAATACGAGCGCGAGTAGAAGCCGTCGCTGCCGGTGAACACGGTGCCGTCGTCCCGCGCGTGCAGCTCCAGGCCCTGCACCCCGCAACGGCGGTAGTAGCTCTGGCGGACGCGGGTGGCCTCGGCGCTGTCGCCGAACACCGAAACCACCGCCGCCACGCTGCGCTCGGCGAGGGAGTCGAGCAGCCGTTTCGGCTCGCGGAAGTTGCCCAGCAGGTTGAACGGCAGCAGGTACAGCGCGCGCGAGCCGACCGAGGCACCGCGCCTGGTGTGGTTGAGGATGTCGTCGACCACCGTGTCCGCGCGATCGCTCATGCCCTCGCGCTCGATCCGCGTGCGCAGCGTCTCGATCGCCCGCTGGTCGAGGTCGACGCCGAGATAGCGGGCATTGAGCAGGCGCGCGATTTCCAGCGCCCGGCCGTCGTAGCAGCCTAGCTCGACCAGTGCGTCGCAGCGCAGGTAAGCCATCGCCTCGAAGGTCATCAGGCTTTCCATTTGCAACAACGGCAGCACGTCGTCCGGAAAGTTGGCCAGGGTCATTATCGTCCTCGGTCCGAACTCCAGCTCGTAGAAAGCCGACTCCCGATGCGTCCCGATCGTGAGATCCATGTTCTGACTCACCTCTTCCTCCAGCGAATCTCGCTCTGGTGTTGGTTGATCGAAGGCGATGCGCGTTCCCGTGTCCCGGCACCGCCTTCGCCTGGCAGAGAAGCGACGGAACGCCGGCGTTCGCTGGCCTCAGGCGGCGCGGTGCTTCTCGACCAGCTGGAACAGTTCGTCCACCGTTTCCAGCAGGTCGAGTTCGTCGTCGACCCCGGTGACGCCGAACTCCTTGCGCAGCTTCAGCGACAGCTCGCTGACCACCAGCGAATCGAAAGCCAGGTCTTCCATCCTGCTGTCCCGGCTGATTTCCTCCTTCGGCACGCCGCTGGCGACGCTGAGCACGGTGAGGAGATGGTCTTCCATGTCGTTGGGCATTGTTCTTCCCTCTTCAGTCCATTGTCGGAACGATCTTCGGCCAGCGCAGGGCGACCGAACCCCAGGTCAGTCCGGCACCGAAACCGGTGAGGACCATGTTGCCGCCGTCGTGCAGGATGCCTTGGCGCAGGCCGTGGGCCAGGGCCAGGGGAATCGAGGCGGCGACGGTATTGCCCACCTCGGCGATGTTGCTCACCACCCGCTCGACGGGAAGGTCGAGCTGGTCGGCGACCGCCGCGAGGATGCGTGTGTTGGCCTGGTGCGGGACCAGGTGATGGAGGTCCGAAGCTTGCCAGCCGACCCGGTCGAGCACCCGCCGCACCGAGTCGCTCATCTGCGTCACCGCCTGGCCGAACACTGCCTTGCCGTCCATCCGGAAGTAGTTGGAGGCCTGTCCGGAACTGCGTTCGGCGCGACTGACGGCGGGGGTCATCAGCAGGTCGAACTGGTGGCCGTCGCTGCCGAGGTCGAAGGCCAGCAGCGCGCCTTCTTCCTCGGCATCGCCGGCACGCAGCACCACCGCTCCGGCGCCGTCGCCGAACAGTGCGCGGGTCGAGCGATCGGCGGGGTCGAGGGTATGGCTGAAAGTGTCCACCCCGACCAGCAGAGCGCTGTCCGCCAGCCCGGCGCTGATCAGCGAGCCGACGCTGGCCAGGCCGTAGACGAAGCCGGTGCAGGCGGCGGACAGGTCGAACGCGAGCGCGCCGACCAACCCCAGGCGCGCCGCGACCCTGGGCGCGGTGGCCGGGCAGCAGAAGTCGCCGGTGCTGGTTGCCAGCACCACCGCATCGACTCGCTCCAGCCCCGCCGAGGCGAGCGCGGCGGAGGCCGCCCGCAGGGCCAGGTCGCCGCTGCCGAGGTCGCCGGCGATATGCCGCTGGCGCACGCCGGTGCGGCTGCTGATCCAGGCGTCGGAAGTGTCCAGCTCGGCGGCGAGCATGTCGTTGCTGAGCACGGCCTCGGGCAGGTAGCTGCCCAGGCCGCAGACCACGGCGGCGCGCGGCATGGCTCAGGCTCCCTGGACGATCTTGGCGGCGGCCTCGACCCCGCCCAGGGCCTCGAGGTGCCGCAGCGGATTCCAGAAGTCGCGGTAGAGCAGGATCTGGCCGTCGCGGGTGCGCAGCACCGAGATGTAGTCCTGCGCCAGCTTGCCGCCGGAAACGGTGGCCACGCCGTCGCCATGGAATTCGCCGATGGCCAGGTCGGGGTCGGCGGTCTCGTAGAACTGCACGTCGGTGAAGCGCACGGTCAGGTGCTCGGGAAACAGGCGCATATGCGCCCAGATGGTTTCGCGGCCCTCGAAGCGGGTCTTCCAGCCTGGCGGGGCGTAGGGGAATTCGAGTACGCCTTCCGGATGGAACAGGTCGCACCAGCCACGGGCATCGCCGTTTTCCAGGAGGCGCAGGCTGTGGACGAGAATTTCCTTGGCATTCATTGGACGATCCTCTCGATCGGGTTGGCGTGGGAGGCGGTGTTCGCCGGGGCGCTGCATCCGGTGCGCACCGGCACGCTGATCAGGGCGCGGAGGAAGGTGATCGGCAGCCATTGCAGTTCCGCGTGGGGCACCGCCAACTGGAGGTCGGGGAAGCGCGCGAGCAGGCGCTGGATGGCGATCCGCCCCTCCAGCCGGGCCAGCGAGGCGCCGACGCAGTAGTGCACGCCGAAGCCGTAGCCGAGATGGCCATCGGTGTTGCGGGTGAGGTAGAGGCGGTCGGGATCGTCGAAGCGCTCGGCGTCGTGGTTGGCGGTCAGGTTGGAGACCAGGATGTATTCGCCGGCGGGAATGGTGACCCCGTCCAGTTCCACGTCTTCCACGGTGAAGCGCAACATCGAGGCGCGCACCGGGCTGTCGTGGCGGACCAGTTCTTCCATGGCGTTGGGCAGGAGTTCCGGCTGCGCCCGCAGCAACGCCAGTTGCTCCGGGTTGACCAGCAGGGTGACCAGCGCGTTGCCGATCATGTTCATGGTGGTCTCGAAGCCGCTCATCATCAGCAGGTGGGCCATGGAGACGAGTTCCGCCTCGCTCAGTTGGCCGCTCTCGTCGGCGGCCTGCACCAGCCCGCTGTAGACGTCGTCGGCCGGCTGCCGGCGCTTGGCCTCGAGCAGCACGCGCAGGTAGTCGACCTGCGCATCGGCCAGGGCCTGGGCCTCCTCCGGCGACAGCAGTTCCGCCTGGCGCTCCCAGGACTGGCGGGCGTGTTCGCGCTCGGCCTCGGGAATGCCCAGCAGCTCGAAGATCACCGCGATGGTCAGCGGGATCGCGAAGTCGGCCATCAGGTCGGCCTGTTCGCGGCCGGCCATGGCGTCCAGCAATTCCTCGGTGATCCGTTCTATATGCGGTTGCAGGCGCTCCACCTGGCGCGGGGTGAACGCGCGGCCGACCAGCGAGCGCAGGCGGGTATGGTCCGGCGGGTCGAGGTTGAGCATGTGGTGGCTGAGTCCCTCGCCGATCCCCGCGCGCGGGCTGCCGGTACGCTTCGCGTAGAGTTCGGCGGCCTGCCGGGCGTCGCGGCGGACGCCCGGATGGTTGAGGACCTTGCGCGCGTCGCGATAGCGCGTCACCACCCACACCGGATGCTCGGCGGCGCGATGCGCGGGACGCGGCGCGCCGTCCACCTGCAGGCCGTCGTAGAGCGCGTGCAGTGGCGAGATCAGTTCCTCGCCCAGTCTCAGTTTGCGATCAGGCACGTTGCTCCTCCTTCGCCGCCGGGGCGGCGGTGACGATGGGGCGGAACATCCCGTCGATCACGCTATCGGGCAGCAGCCGCGCCAGCAGGGTGCCGCGGCGCACGTCGGCGCCGACCCGGTAGCGGGTCCGCGGCTTGGCCGCGGTGAGCGCGGCATGCACCGCGGCGGCGACGTCGGCGGGCTTGGTCGCGCTGTTGCGCGCGCCGTCCTCGTTGGCCTGGAGGAAGCGCAGGTAGGTATCGCGATAGAGGTCGGCGACGGCGTCGGGGGCGTCGGCCAGGGCGCGCTCGCCCTCGCTGGCGATCTTGCCCCAGATCGGCGTCCAGATCGCCCCGGGGCTGACCACCGAGACCTGGATGCCCATGGGCGCCAGCTCGCGGCGCAGGGCGTCGCTCACTCCCTCCTTGGCGAACTGCGCGGCGGAGTAGGCGCCCAGGTAGGGAATGGCGACCGAGCCGAGGCCCGAGGTGACGTTCACCAGGCGCGCCGCGCCGCCACGGCGCAGCAGCGGCAGGATCGCCCGGGTCACCGCGAGCTGGCCGATCAGGTTGACTTCCAGCTGGCGCCGCAGCAGGTCGCTGGAGACGCATTCCAGCGGCGCGGAAATGCAGATCCCGGCGTTGTTCACCAGGCCCCAGAGCCCGGTATCGCCGACTTTCTCCGCCACCTGCGCGGCGGCCCGGCCAATGGATTCCTCGTCGGTGACATCGATCAGCAGCGTGCTGATCCGGCCGGACGGGCAGGCGTTCGCCAGGCGCTCGCCATCCTCCTGGCGGCGCACCCCGGCGATCACCTGGAAACCCTGTTCGGCCAGGTGCAGCGCGGTTTCCCGGCCGAGGCCGCTGGAGGCGCCGGTGATCAGCACGTGGCGGCCCTGGGGCGAGAGAGGTTTGCTGGTGAAAAACATGTCATTGCTCCTCGAGGGCGGATCGTTGGGGGGCGTGGATCGCCGACAGCAGGGTGCCCAGGCAATCTTCGGCCAGGCGTTCGGCGCGTTCGCCGGGGACCGCTCCGTCGATATAGGTGAAGTTCCAGAACAGCCGGCCATGGCTGGAGTTGATGGCGGCCACGAAGTAGCCGTTCACCGAGATGCCGGTGAGGAACTGCGCGTCGGAGAGGCGCAAGGCGCCGATCCGCTCGGGGAACGGATAGCGACCGATGTTGGAGGAGCACAGGTTGATCGGCCCTTCGGCTTCCATGAAGGCCATGAATGGCCGCGCGTCGGCCATGCAGCGCGGCGCAGCGCTGGCGACCAGGGTGACCAGGTTGAAATGATGGCCCTGGCGACGGCGTTCGCCGAGGTCGTCGGTGAGCGCGCGGGCGACCTCCCAGAACGGTCGGGCGATGTCCAGCACCACCGGTACCGTGGCGACGTAGGTGCCTACTTCGTCGGGGCGCACCGGCGGCTCCAGTTCGTCGCGGAAGTCGATCGGCGAGCCGATGGCGATGTGGCTCGGGCGGCGCTGGTGGTCGTGGCCGGCGGCGATGGCCAGCGCCGCGGTCAGCGCGCCGTGTACCGTGGTGCCGTGTTCGCGGGCGCGTCGTTGCAGCTGTTCCAGCTGCGCGCCGTCCAGCTCCCGGTGCAGCAGGCGGGTACGCCGCGCTTCCAGCGGCACCGGGTTGCTCGGCTCGATCCGGCCCGGGCGGTGGCGGCCGACCAGCGCTTCGTCCTGGGCGGTCTGCTCGGCCAGGCGCGCCGCGCCTTCGTCGCCGGTGAAGCGGCGCGGACGCAGATCCTCCGCCGGCGGCAGGGCGCTGGCGGTCCAGGGTTGCGCGGCGGGGTCGGCGGCCAGGGTCAGCCATTGTTCGGCGAGGGTCAGCACGGTAGTGCCGTCGGCGATGATGTGCGGTACCACGACCAGCAGGTCGTGGGCGCCGGCGTCGGTGGCGATCGCCACGGTACGGATCAGTGGCCCGCTGTCCGGATCGATGCGTTCCGGCAATTCGCGCTCGTTGATTTCCCGCAGCCATTGCTCCTCGTCGCCGCCGCGCACCTCGCGCAGCGGGATGGGCCGCTCGCAGGGCACCCAGCGCGGGTCGAGCCCGGCATCGTGCTCGATCCGCGCGCGCAGCAGCGGATGCCGCGCCTGCAGCGCGTCGAGGCCGCGGCGCAGGTCGTCGATGGACAACTGGCCATGGACCCGCACCCGGGAAATCACGTTCAGCGCGGAGAACTGGTCGCTGAGCCAGTACCAGCGTTCCACCGCGGACAGCGGGCGTCGTATCTCGGCCATCATTCGACTCCTGGGAAGGTCAGTGCCAGTTCGTTCTGCCGGGCGAAGGTTCGCTCCGGAGCGAAGCGGAAGTAGAGATCGCGGGCGACGGTGCGCAGCGGATGCTCCAACTGCTCAATGCGGCTCAGCGCCCGCGAGGTCTCGACCATCGCCCTGGCGCGGTCGCGACGGCGGTTCTCGTAGGCGCGCAGGGCGGCTTGCGGGTCGTCGATGGTGGCCAGGCAGTGGGCCAGCACCGCGGCGTCTTCGATGGCGATGGCGGCGCCCTGGCCGAGGCTGGTCAGCATCGGATGCGCGGCATCGCCGAGCAGGGTCACCGGGCCGTCGCCCCAGCGCTCCAGGAACGGTCGGTCCTGGGCCGGCAGGCTGCTGATGTCGGCCTCCGGGGTCGCCTCGATGACCGCCTGCACTTCGTCGGCCCAGCCGGCGTAGAGGCGCTGGATGCCCGCCTTGCCGCCGCGCCAGTCCTTCGCCTGTTCGGCCGGCATGTTGCGGGTGCCCCACCAATAGACGTTGCCTTCGCCGATGTCGGCGAGACCAAAGCGCTGCCCACGGCCCCAGTAATGGGCGACGTAGCCCGGCGTCACCTTCGGATGGCGGAACGCCGGCGTGGCGCGCCAGATCACGTAGTGCCAGTCGGTGGGACGCTCCGGGCCGGTCATGGTGGCGCGGATCGCCGAGTTGAAGCCGTCGGCGCCGATCAGCACGTCGGCGTGCACTTCGCGGCCGTCGCTGCAGAGCACGGTGACGCCTTCGCCGTCGGCGTGGCGCAGGTAGCCGGTGGCGCTCACGCCCAGTTCGATGCGGCAGTCGCGGGCCTGTTCCAGCAGCGCCTGCTGCAGGCTCGCGCGGTGGATCGCCAGGCTCGGCTGGCCGAGCTGGCGGGCCAGGCCGCCGAAGTCGATGGCGCGGATCGGTCGCCCGCGCCGGGTGAGGAACCGTAGCGAGTCGAAGGCCTGGGCGCGGGTAAGGTCAGGGCGCACGCCGACCCTCTCCAGGGCGGTCAGCGCGTTGGGCATCAGCGACAGCGCCGAGCCGACCGCGCGCAGCTCCCTGGCCCGCTCGTAGAGTTCGACCTCGAAGCCGGCGGCCTTCAGGCAGGCGGCCGCGGCGAGCCCGCCGATGCCGGCGCCGGCGATGACGATCTTCAGGGGATGTCTGCTCATGGGCGGGTCCGTTCGCTGGAGGTGGAGGGTTCGAGCAACGCGGCGATCTCTGCCGCGACCGTCTCGACATAGGGTTCTTTCATCAGCACCAGGTGGTCGCCGGGTACGTCGATCACATCGAGGCGGCCGCTGGTCCAGTGCTGCCAGCCGTTCTTCGGGTCGCCGTAGTGGGTGCCGGCGGCGTCGTGCATCGGCTTCAGCGCCAGCGGCAGCGGGCCGTCCGCGCGCAGCAGGGTCATGTCCTGGTCGCTGACTTCCGGGCGATAGCCGATGAGTGCCTGCCAGCTCGCCCGGAACAGCTCGTAGAGCCGCTGCACGGTGGCGCGCGGGGTGCCGGCGGGAAGTACGCCGGCCTCGATGGCGCGTTCGACGATGTGGTCGAGTTTCTGCTCCAGGCTCGCGCCTTCAGGCAGCGGCTCGACTTCCTCGTCGCTGCGCTCGAACCAGACCAGTTCCCAGTAGAAGAACAGCAGCAGGGCTTCGTCGCTGGCGCTGCCGGCGTGGTTGCGGTCGACGGTGATGGAGTCGAGCACGATCAGTTGGGCGACCGCCTGCGGGTCGAGCGCGCGCAGTTGCCGGGCCATCTCGTAGGCGACGAAGCCGCCGAACGACCAGCCGCCGAGGTAATAGGGGCCTTCCGGCTGCACCCGGCGGATCGCCGCGAGGTAACTGGCGGCGATGTCCTCGAGGACCGCCAGCGGCGTACTGCCCTGGCCGGTGCCGGCCGCCTGCAGGGCATATACCGGCTGGTCCGGCGGCAGTGCGCGGACCAGCGGCAGGTAGCAGAGTACGTGGCCGCCGAGCGGGTGGACGAGGAACAGAGGCGGGCGGCTGCCGCCGGCACGGATCGGTACCAGCGGGTCGAAGGCGCGCACCGCCGAGCGTTCCCGCAGGCGTTCGGCCAGGCCCTCCACGGTCGGCGTCTCGATCAGCGCGGCCATCGGCAGGTCGACGCCATAGCGCTTCTCGATCAGCAGCATGAAGCGCATCGCGCTGAGCGAGGTGCCGCCGAGGTCGAAGAAGCTGTCGCGGATGCCTACCCGGGGACGATCCAGCAACTCGCCGAGGAGTCCGGCCAGGGTGCGCTCGTAGTCGTCGCGCGGGGCCAGGTACTCGATGTTCGACCCGTGCTCCAGCGGCAGCGCGCGCAGGGCGGCGTCGTCGCGCTTGCCGCTGGGAGTGAGGGCGAAGCCGTCGACCCAGGCGAAGTGCGCCGGCACCATGTGTTCCGGCAGTTCGCTGCGCAGCGCCTGCTTCAGTTCGGCGAGATCCACCGCCTCGGGCTCGCCGAGCAGGAAGGCAGCGAGGAATGCATCGTTGCCCTGGCGCTCGCGAGCCACCACCGCCGCGCCGCGCAGGTCCGGCTGGCGCTCGGCCTGGCGCATGATCGCCAGCTCGACCTCGGCCGGCTCGATGCGGAAGCCGCGGACCTTGACCTGGGTATCGGCGCGGCCGAGCCAGACGATCTCGCCGTTGCCGAGGATGCGACCGAGGTCGCCGGTGCGGTAGAGCCTGGCGCCGGGGCGCCAGGGATGTTCGACGAAGCGCTCGGCGGTGAGTTCGGGGGCGCGGTGGTAGCCGCGCGCGAGGCAGTCGCCGCCGAAGTACAGCTCGCCGGTAACGCCGACCGGTACCGGGCGCAGCGCGGCGTCGAGCACCTGCACCTCGACCCCATCCAGCGGCCGGCCGATCGGCGGCAGGTCCGGGTAGTGCGCCGGATCGCCGCTCAGCGAGTGGTAGGTGACCTGGTGCGTTTCGGTGGGACCGTACTGGTTCTCCAGCAGCAGCCCGGGCATCGCCGCGCAGAACGTGCGGACGTCTTCGGTGATGCGCAACTGCTCGCCGGAGGACACCACCACGCGCAGGGCGCCGGGGCGTACGCCCAGGGTGTTGGAGGCCTCGGCGAGGCGTTGCAGGGCGACGAAGGGCAACAGCACGCGCTGGACCTGGCGGCGTTCGAGGACATGCAGCAGCGCGGAGGGGTCCATCCGCTCGCGGTTGGAGATGAGTTGCAGCTCGCCGCCGCCGCACAGCGTGGAGAAGATCTCCTGGAAGGCCATGTCGAAGCTCAGCGGCGCGAACTGCAGGGTGCGCAGCCCCGGTACGCCGCTGGCGACGCGCAATTGCCACTGGGTGTAGTTGGCCCACATCCGGTGGCTAAGCTCGACGCCCTTCGGCCGCCCGGTGGAACCGGAGGTGAACAGCAGCATGGCCAGCTCGTCGAGCTGCGGCGCGGCGAAGGTCTCGGGCTCGATGTCGGCGACCAGTTCCTCTACCGGCAGCACCCGTTCCGCCGCGGCGACATGGGCGTGCTCGGGATGCGCGACCACCCGGAACGGCTGTGCGGTCTCCAGGATCAGCGCCAGGCGCTGCGCGGGATAGCTGACGTCCAGCGGCACGCAGACCAGGCCGGCGCGCAGGATGCCCCAGATCGTCGCGATCATCTCCGGCGAACGGTTCAGCGCCACTCCGATCGCATCGCCGCGGCGCGCGCCGGCGCGGACCAGGCGGGTGGCCACGGAGCGCGCCACATGGTCGAGGTCGCGATAGGTCCAGCGTTGCTCCTCGAAGGCCAGCGCGGCGCTGCCTGGCAGCGCCTCGACCTGGCGTTCGAACAGGCTGACGACGTCGACCAGCGGCTCGGGCTGGGAAGCGGCGTCGCGGCGAGGGGCGAGGAAGGCGAAGTCGGCGGCTTCGTCGGGATGCTCGGCGAGGCGCCACAGGAGTTCGACGAAGGTCGCGCCGATCAGCGCGGCCTGGCTGCGGCTGATGCCGCGGCCGTCGCTGTCGATGCGCAGGTACATGCCGTCGCTGGGCGTGGCGATCACGTTGACCAGCAGGGCGAAGTTGGTTTCTTCCCAGACGCGGAAGTCGCGCAATTGCCACAGCGGTTCGAGGACATGCAGGTTGACGTAGTTGAAGGCGCTGCTCAGTTCGTCGCCGACGATCTGCTGGATGGCGCTGAGCGGATAGCGGCGGTGGGCGTGTCCGTCGCGCTCCTGGCGGAACAGTGCATCGGCTACCTCGATCCAGCTATGCCCGGCAATCTCCGAGCGGACCGGCACGGTATTCAGGAACAGGCCGACCATGCGGTCGGCGTCGGGCAGTTCGGGGCGGCCGTTGCTGATCGCGCCGGTGACCACGCTGTCGCTGCGGGAGAACAGATGCAGGGTCAGGCAATGGGCGGCGAGCAGCAGCGATTTCAACGGCAGTCCGCGTTGCGCCGCAGTGGCCTTGAGTCGTTCGAGCAGCCCGTCCGGCAGCGCTTCGCGATGGCTGGCCGGACCTTGCGCGGCTTGCTGCTCGTGGGCGCCGAAGCCGTCGAGGCGGGTCATCCTCGCGCCCTCCAGCAGCCCGGTCCAGTACCCCACGGCGGCCGGCGAAGCCAGCGCGGCCAGCTCCTCGCGGACATGGCAGGCCAGCGCCGGCGCGGGGCCCGGCAGCGGCTCGCCACGGTAGGCGGCGACCAGCGCGACGATCAGGTTGGCCACGCTCCAGCCGTCGAGGATCGCATGGTGGAAGCTGAACACCAGGTCCAGGCCGTCCTCGCGGACGAACGCGGCGAACAGGAACAGCCCGGGCTGTTGCAGCGAATAGCGATGGAAGCGGCGTTGGCGGATGTGCTCGTCGAGCACCGTCCCGGCCTCCGGGTTGCCGCGCAGGTCCAGGATCAGCGGTTCGCTGCGCGCCTGGGTATGCACCAGTTGCAGCGGTTCGGATGCACCGCTGAGATCGAACGACGAACGCAGCGCGGGATAGGCGGCGACCACCCGGTCCAGCGCGTGGCGGAACGCGGCTTCGTCCCAGGCCAGGTCGAAGCGGTAGTGGAACACGTCGTGGTAGACCGACGAGTCGGGGCGCTGGCGGCTATGGAAGAGCAGGCCGAGACTCAGCCGGCTGGTCGGGAAGGCGTCCTCCAGCCCTTCCAGGCGCGGCTTGTCGACTTCGGAAACCAGTTCGAAGGGCTGGTAGCTTCGCTCCGCGAGCGGACGCACCAGGCGCTCGGCGAGGCCCGCCACCGTCGGGTTGCGCATCAGGTCGGCGAGTTCGAAGCCCAGGCCGCGCCGCTGTGCGGCGGCGCGGATGCGCAGCATCAGGATCGAGTCGCCGCCGAGGGCGTAGAAGTCGTCGTGCACGCCGACCTCCGCCACGCCGAGGACATCGGCCCACACCGCCGCCAGTTCGGCCTCGGTCGCCGTGCGCGGCGCAACCGCCGCCACCTGTTCCGGCGGTGCCGGCAGTTGCCGGCGGTCGAGCTTGCCGTTGGCGCTGAGCGGGAGGCTGTCGATGCGCACGAAGAAGGCTGGCAGCATGAAGTCCGGCAGCGTCGCCGAAAGTCCGGCGCGCAATTGACCGGGGTCGAGTTCCGCCGCAGCCACGTAGTAGCCGACCAGGTGCGTGCCGCGTACCGCCGAATCGCGTGCCACGACCGCGGCGTCGCGTACGCCGGGAAGCGCGGCGAGGCGGTCGCGTACTTCGTCGGGTTCGACCCGGTTGCCGCGGATCTTCACCTGGTCGTCGGCGCGGCCGAGGTATTCGAGGTTGCCGTCGGCCAGCCAGCGGGCCAGGTCGCCGGTACGGTAGAGACGGCCGCCGGCGACGAAGGGGTCGGCGAGGAAGCGCTCGGCGTTCAACTCCGGCCGGTTCAGGTAGCCGCGGGCGACGCCGACGCCTCCTATATATAGCTCGCCGACGGCGCCGAGGGGCTGCGGCCTGAGCGCGCGGTCGAGGACGTACAGGCGCAGGTTGTCGATCGGCCGGCCGATCGGGACCCGCGTGGGGTTGTCGCTGGCGCACTCATGGTCGGACACGTCGACGGTGGCCTCGGTCGGTCCGTACAGGTTGACCAGTCGCACGGCGTCGCCGAACAGCCGGCGGAAGCGCGCGACCTGCAACGGCGCGAGGGCTTCGCCGCTGCAGAACACCAGGCGCAGCGAGCTTGCCGCCGTGCGGGCGGTCGGGTCGCCGTCGAGCAGGTCGAGGAACGGCGTCAGCATCGACGGCACGAAGTGGATGACCGTGACCGCGTCGCGCTGGATGCTCCGCAACATTTCCCGCGGGTCCTTCTCGGCGCCGGGCGGCAACAGCGACAGGCGGGCGCCGGTGAAACTCCACCAGAACAGTTCCCAGACGGACACGTCGAACGTCACCGGAGTCTTTTGCAGAAGCACGTCGCGTTCGCCGATCGGATAACGACGCTGCATCCAGTTCAGGCGGTTGACCACCGAGCGGTGTTCGACCATCACGCCCTTGGGCATGCCGGTCGAACCGGAGGTATAGATGACATAGGCCAGGTCGCCGGGCGCCACGTTGGCCGCCGGCAGGTCGCCGGTGCTCTGCGGCAGGCGTTCGAG
The DNA here is from genome assembly GCF_001813645.1 of Pseudomonas sp. HMSC063H08. Classification (NCBI taxonomy): domain Bacteria; kingdom Pseudomonadati; phylum Pseudomonadota; class Gammaproteobacteria; order Pseudomonadales; family Pseudomonadaceae; genus Pseudomonas; species Pseudomonas sp. HMSC063H08. The sequence goes on along the minus strand of NZ_KV813335.1, from coordinate 43,490 downwards.
GTGCAGCACGCGCGTCTCGCCGAGGCTCTCGCCGAGTGTCGCTGCGCGCTCGTCCACCAGCACCACGCGGGCACCGCAGTCTTCCAACAGCAGGCGGACGCGCTCCAGGGGATGGTCGGGATTGATCGGCACATAGGCGCCGCCGGCGCGCTGCACGCCGAGGATCGCCGGCAGCAGGTGGGGACCGCGGGCGACCAGTAGTGCTACCCGCTCGTCGGCGCTAACACCCGCTGCGCGCAAGGCGTCGGCCACGGCCTGGACCTTGGCGTCCAGCTCGGCATAGCTGAGCGTGCCGCCGTCGGCTTCCAGCAGCGCGGTGCGTTGCGGGGTGCGTGCCACCTGCTCGGCAAACAGCGTGGGCAGGGTAGCCTGCTCGGGGAATGCCTGGTCGGTGGCGTTGCGGGTGTGGATCAGTTCCTCGCGCTCGGCGGCCGACAGCGGATCGAGTTCGCCGAGGCGGCGCTCGCCGCCCTCCACCAGGGCGCGCAGGAAGGTTTCGATATGCCGCGCCGCGGCGTCCATGGGGAAGTCGGCGTCGAACACATCGCAGGCGTATTCGAAATCCACCTGCGCGTCGCTGTGCCCGTCGAACTCGGAGACCCAGATGGCCAACGCGTCCGGGTCATGGGCGTGGGTCTGCGCCACGGTCTCGACGCTGGCGTTCGGGATCGCCTGGGCGGCGGGCCAGCGCATGTAGGAAAGGGTGGTGTCGAACAGTGGCGAGGCGCCGCGCAACAGGTCGCCGAGGGGCATCTTCTGGTGGCGCAGCAGCGTCCGGGTCGCCTCGCGCAACTGCGCCAGGAACTCGTCGACGGTCTGTTCCGGCGCGGTGCGGATGCGTAGCGGCAGGGTATTGGCGAAGTGCCCGACCACTTGCTTGGCCGCGCGGTCGGCGCGGTTCAGCACCGGTACGCCGAGGACCACGTCGTCGTTCTGGTGGATCCGCGCCAGGTACAGCGCCACGGCGGCGGAGAGGAACAGGAAGGGCGATTCGCCGCGATCGCGGATCGCGTCGAGCAGCGCGCGTTCCAGCGTCAGCCTGTGGCGCGCGGTGCGGCGCAGCCCGGCCGGGCGCCTGCGGGTGAAGAGGGCCGGCTCCAGGCCCTCCAGGGCCTCGGCGAAATAGGCGCGGTCGCCGCGGTACTGTTCCGAACCGGAGTAGTCGTCGGTCTCGAGCTGCGCCAGGAGGGAAGCCGTCGGCATCTGCGCCTGCGGCTCGCCTAGCTCGCCCAGGTAGCCGGCGCGCACCCGGCTGAGGAATAGCTGCAGGCCCCAGGCGTCGCTGACGATATGGTGGGTGCGCACGTAGACGTAGAGCGCCTGGTCGCTATGCAGCAGGGCCAGGTCCACCAGGCTGCGGCCGTCCAGCGGGTAGGCGTGACGGAAGGCGTCGCGCAGCCAGGATCGCACGGCGGCCTCGGGGTCGCGGTCGGCGCGCAGGTCGACGTGGCGCGCCTCGAACTCGGCATCCGTGTCCAGCCACTGGTACGGCGTACCGTCCGTCTCGCCGAGGCGCAGACGGAACGCCTCGGTGTCTCGCGCCGCCTGCAGCAGCGCCCGTTCCAGGGCCTGGGTATCGACCTCGCCGGTGAAGCGGTCGTAGCTGAAGATGGTGTACTGGTCGAGTTCCGGAAACTGCGCGGCGGCGACCCAGATGTCCCGTTGGTAGGGCGATAGCGGCAAGCGAGCGAAACGAACCATCCCTGCGTCCTCTTCAACAATCCATCGATTCGGCGAACACGGGCACCGCACGCCTCGCCGGACAGGTTCCACCCGTCGACGGTTCAGCGCGCCGTAGCCAGCGTGGTTGGCAGGGAAGCGGCGGCACCCGAAGCAAGAGCGGGGTGTACTATTACTTTTGGCAGGCTCGAAGAAATAGCTGTTAATTCTTGCAGGGTAGCCGCGTTGTTAACTGTTAATTCTGGTAGGTAATTACGAGGCAACTTACAAATCTGTTAGGTTCCGGGAAACGTGCGTCGCGGCCCTGTATGGCTATGCTTCACGAGATTACCTTCGCCGGTCTTTTCGAAGTTGAAGCAAGCCTTTCGAAAGTGTCTGGCTGATGCATAATGGGCCGCTCGGAAGAGGCGCATTAACGGATATATATCCGCGCCCTGGCGAACAACGAACGCATGCCCTGAAAGGTTTGCCGGATGGATTACCAACAGTTCCAGGAGGTTGCATGAAAACCGATGACAAGGACCGCGAAGGCGGCGACTCCCACGGCGCCATCGGCGCCAAGCTGATGGAGTACGCGCTCAAGGTCAGGAAGGTGTTCGTCACCGGCGGGGTCGACGAGAAGATGGCCAAGGACGTCGTCCAGCAGCTGCACATCCTCGCCTCGATCAGCGACGATCCGATCTACATGTTCGTCAATTCCCCGGGTGGCCACGTCGAGTCCGGCGACATGATCTTCGACGCGATCCGCTTCATCACACCGAAGGTCATCATGATCGGTTCCGGCAGCGTAGCCAGCGCCGGCGCGCTGATCTACGCCGCGGCGGACAAGGAAAACCGCTATTCGCTGCCCAATACCCGCTTCCTTCTGCACCAGCCGTCGGGCGGCATCCAGGGGCCGGCGAGCAACATCGAGATCTACCGCCGCGAGATCGTGCGGATGAAGGAACGCCTCGACCGGATCTTCGCCGAAGCCACCGGGCAGACGCCGGAGAAGATCAGCGCCGACACCGAGCGCGACTTCTGGCTGAACGCGGAAGAAGCCGTGCAGTACGGCCTGGTCAACAAGATCATCGTTTCGGAACGGGAGATCACGCTGCCTGGCCAGTGAGTCACCGCAGGTCGGACAAATACGAAGGCGGGCGCGAAGAGCGTATTTCTCGATTCTCTTCTCGCTCGCTTTTCTTTCTTTAATTTCCGATCGATAGGGTAACTTTTCTTACTTTTATTTTGCTTGTCTTCAAAATGCCATCAGAAGAATGGCTGGCTTTTTGCAAAGTCTCGCCTCACGCGCCCGTTATTTTCAATCATTCTATCGAGCACCATTTTTCAGGCTTACGGAAATTACCTTCCGTCTGCCGGCCTTGTTTGACGTCGACCTGACGTAAGCAATGGGCAAGCGCCGCGAAAGTTTCAACTTTCGCGGCGCTTGCCGGTATTTCCAGTGAATTGTTTTCAGGCGTTCGCCGCGCGCCGGGCCGCCGGCGAGTTGGCCAGGTATTCCAGGGCTTCCTGGGTATTCGCCTCGTGCTCGGGGTGGTACCAGGGATTGAAGTAACGGGCGACGTCGCGGAAGGTGTGCGCGAGGTTCGGCAGCAGGCCCTGCTTGCCGAGCCGCCACCAGGTTCGTAGGAATCCCTGGCGCTTGGCGCCGCGCAGGCTCGGGTCCTGGTCGAGGAGGGTGCGGGTGCCGTCGGCGAGCAGGTAGACCAGTATCGCGATGACCAACAGCATGGTCAGTTGCCGGGTGACGAAGCTGCCGCCCAGGTGCACGTGCAGGTCGTGGGCGACGCTGCGGTGCTCGACTTCCTCGGCGCCGTGCCAGCGCAGCAGGTCGAGCATCACCGGGTCGCTGCCGCGGCGATCCAGCTCCCGGGCCTCCAGCACCCACTTGCCGAGCACGCAGGTGAAATGCTCCACCGCGGCGATGATCGCGCAGCGCTGGCGCAGCCACCAGCCGTCGAGGGCGCGGGTCAGGCGGTTCTGCCCCAGCGGGTAGTCGCAGAGCAGGCGTTCGAAAAGGAAATCCATCTTGTCGGTGAACGGCTTGGAGTCGATGTCGAACCTGCTCAGGTAGCGCTGGATCGCGCCGTCGTGGGCCCGCGAATGCATCGCTTCCTGGCGGATGAAACCCTGCACGTCGTCGCGCAGGCGGGCGTCGCTAACCAACGGCAGGGCCTTGTTGTAGAGGCGGCAGAACCACAGTTCGCCCGAAGGCAGGAGCATGTGCAGGACGTTCATCACCTGGGACGCTTCCGCTTCGCCGGGAACCCAGTGCAGGGGTGTATCGCTGAAGTCGAAGCGGACCTTGCGCTGGACCAGCTTGTGGTGGAATTCGCTCATGGCAGGCTCTCAGGAAGTCAGGTCGAAGCGCGCGAGAAACCGCGTGGCCCAGGGCGCGAAGCGCCATTGCAGGGCGCCGAGGTGCACCTCGCTGCCCACCGAGACCACCGCCTTGTTGCGCTCCACGGCGCGCACCAGCTTTTCCCCAACGGTGTCCGGGCTGAGCCGGCGTCGCTTGTAGAAGCGCTGGATCTTCGCCTGGCGCCGCGCCTGGCGTTCGGCGTCCATGCCGACGAAGCGGGTGGCCTGGACAATGCCGGTATCGACGAAGCCCGGGCACACCGCGGTGACTCCGATCGAACGTCCGGCCAGTTCCGCCCGCAGGCATTCGCTGAGCATCAGTACCGCGGCCTTGCTGGTGGCGTAGGCGGGGTAGTTGCGCGACGGCGCGAAGGCCACGCCGGAGGCGACATTGACCAGGTGCCCCGGCTTGTTCGCCGCGACCATCTGCCGGCCGAACAGGCGGCAGCCATCGATCACGCTCCACAGGTTGACCCGCAGCAGGCGCTCCCATTCCGCGGGCGAGGTGTCGAGCATCGGCCCAGCCATGCCGATGCCGGCATTGCTGACCACCACATCCGGGACTCCGAGGGTGTCGCGGACCCACTCGGCGAAGCGCTCCATGGCCTGGGTATCGCCGACGTCGACCTGGTAGGCATGGGCCGTGGCGCCAAGGGCGCGGGCCAGTTCGGCGCTGCGTTCGGCGGCTTCCAGGTCGAGATCGGCGGCGAGCAGGCTGGCGCCGCGCTCGGCGAAGCTGAGCAGGGTCGAACGGCCGATGCCGCCGCCGGCGCCGGTGACCACCACCAGCTTGCCGCTCATCGAGCGCGCGTCGGGGCGGACCTGTGCGCGTTGCAGGGCCGGCGGCGACTCGCCGGTTTCCTGGGCGTCGATGAACTCGCCAAGCCAGCCGGCCAGTTGCTCCGGCTCTGCCAGTAGTTGCCAATGGCCGACGCTCGCCTCGCGCCGCCACAGGCGTGGCGCCCACAGGCTGAGGTGCTGGAACAGCTGGGCGCCGACGTAACGGTCGCGGGTCGGTACGATCAGTTGCACCGGCACTTCGGTGTGGCGCTTGCGCGGACGGAACAGGCTGCGGATGAAGTTGCCGCGGTACAGCTTGACCCCGTGCCGGCCGTCGCTGGCCTGGGTCGGGTTGACCTGTGGATGGCGGACGCCTTCGGCGCGCTTCAGGAACTGCGGCCAGAGCCGGGCCAGGCCGACGCTCCAGAGCAGCTCGGGTACGACGGGGGTATGGAAGAAGGCGATGTACCAGGAGTGGAGCAACTGGCCGAATACCGCTTTCAGGGCCTTCGGACTGCGCTGCCTGAGGTGTTCGCGCATCCAGAAGCCGACATGGTCCAGGCAGGGCCCGGAGATCGAGGTATAGGACGCGATCAGCGGGCGGCACTGCGGATCGGTGACGCTTTCCCAGGTCTGGATCGAGCCCCAGTCATGGGCCAGCAGGTGTACCGGGCGGTCCGGGCTGGTGGCGCGGATCACCGCCTGCAGGTCTTCGCTGAGCCGCTGCAGGTGGTAGTCGCGGCTCCAGCGTGGCTTGTCCGAAGCGCCGGCACCACGCACGTCGTAGGCGACGATGCGGTAGCGCCCAGCCAGTTGGCGGATCAGCGGCAGCCAGGTCTCGTGGTTGTCCGGGTAGCCATGCACCATCAGCAGCGTCGGCTTGTCGTTGTCCGGCGCGCCCCAGCAATGAACCGCCAGGCGCACGTCGCCGGACTGCACGAACAGCCGTTCCGGCTGCAGGTCGGGGAGGGCGAGGAGCGCGTTCATGCGGCCTCCCGTGCTTGCGGCAGCAGGCCGCGCGCCTGCCAGCGGCGGACGTGCGGCAGGTCGTCGTCGAGCCAGTAGGCGTCGTCTTCGGTGACCACCAGCAGTTCCTCGAACTTGGCGCCCACCCCGCGTAGCCCCAGGTGCGGTTCCACCGCCCAGAGACCGGGCGTCGGCGGGTGCTCGGAGCGCTTGCCGCTGGACCACAGCGGCGACCAGCCTTCGCGCTTGCCGGTGACCAGCGCGTTGCGCGTCAGGGTGTACAGGTTGCGCACGCCGAAGCGCGCCACCGAGGGACCGCGGCGGTTGCCGAGCTTTTCCACGCGATGGGCGAGCACTTCGAAGGGATAGGCCTTGTGCCGTGGCAGGGTGCCCTGGATCACGCAGAGCCGGTCGACCGCCTGGCTGACTTCGGCCAGGGGGCGCCGTTCGCGGACCAGGTCGAGGATGGTGCGTCGGTGTATCAGCAGGTCGTCCATCAGCCGCTCCTGCAACAGGTTGTGGCCGAGCGCGCCGGAGTAGCCGACATCGGCGGTATAGGCGCCGAGGGTCGGCGCGCAGTCGAGGATGAACGGCATGCCTTCCTCCAGGCGCTGCTTGCCGGGGTAGAAGGCCAGGTTGAAGCCACCGAGATGACGCAGGCCGTCGAAGCCCTTGAACGAGGTGCGGCTGCCGAACCAGGCGAAGGGCTGGTGGAACCAGTCGTCGACGCCGTGATCCTGCAGCCAGGTCTTCATCAGCGCCGCGGCTTCCCTCTCGCTGATGCCGGCGCGCAGTTCGCCGTGGATGGTTTCGCAGCAGGTATAGGCCAGTCGCTGGACCTGGCGGAAGTGATCGAGATCGTCGGGAGTGGGTACCCAGGCGCCTTGGGACATGGCTCTCTCCAGGCTGGCTTGTCGTTATTGTGACATTGATCGATGGCATGGTTGATGCTGGCCCATAAGCAGGCGTTGCGCCAGCCCTGGGAAGTCTCTTCACGCCGGTGTTACGGCACTTGCTACCGGCGCCGGAAGGCCCGGGGCAGAAGGCTCGAGACGTTTCCCCCGGGTTGTGGCGGCGGTGCCGGAGAAGCGGCTGACCGACGAGTCCAGTCTTTGGTTGGCGCCCGCGCATCCCGACGCCGGCAAAGAGCGTTGCACCCCCGGAGGTTGTGGCCGTTCGGCGGGCCTCGTTATGATCCGCCTCCATGAGCACACCCCTGACCCTCCTGCAGCGCCTGCTGCAACGTGGCGAGCAGCCGTCCGCCGAGGATGCCCGCGAATACAGCGTCGACGAACTGGCGCGCGCGGCCGGCAGCAGCGTGCGCAACGTACGTGCCTACCAGGACCGCGGCCTGCTGCCGCCGCCGGAGCGGCGCGGCCGGGTCGGCGTGTATTTCGACAGCCATCTCAAGCGCCTGCGGCTGATCAACCAGTTGCTCGAGCGCGGCTATTCCAGCGCCAACATCAAGGAACTGCTGGAGGCCTGGGAACAGGGCCGCGACCTCGACCACGTGCTCGGCCTGGACCAGGCGATCATCGGCGAGTGGAACCTGGAGACGCCCGGCAGCATCGGCTTCGACGAACTCCGGGCGATCTTCGGCGACGAACTGAACGACCGGGTGATCGACAAGGCCCAGGCGCTGGGCCTGCTGCTGTTCGACGGCGAGTGCATGAAGATCCCCAGTCCGCGGCTGTTCCAGGCCGGGCTGGAGCTGTACCGCAGCGGCATCCCGCTGGAGGCGCTGCTCGATCACCTCGGCGAGTTGCGTAGCGACACCGAGCACCTGGCGGCGGGGATCGTCCGCCTGATCGTCACCCACCTGGTGGACGGCCGCGGCACCGACCTGCTGCCCGGGGCGCCGGACCTGCAGGAGTTGGCCAAGGTGTTCCTGCGCCTGCGTCCGCTGGCGGAACACGTGGTCCAGGTGGAACTGGCGCGCGGCCTCAAGCTGTCGGCCAACGAAATGCTCGGCGAGCGTGTCGGCGAGATGCTGCGCAAGCTGGAAAAGCCTTCCTGACTCTTCTTCAGATCTTCCGCGCCGCCGCCTGGATCTGTTCCCGCAGCCAGGCGCCGGCCGCTTCGCGCTCGGCGTCGCCGCGCCAGATCTGCACGTAGTCGAAGCGCGGGATCGCCAGCGGCGGCTCGCAGACCGCCAGTTCCTCGGGTAACCGCAGGCGTTCGAGGATGCGCTCGGCGATGGTCAGTACCAGGTCGGTGCCGGCCAGCAGCGCCGGGGCCACGGTGAAGTGCGGCAGGGTCAGCGCTACCTGCCGGCGCAGGCCGCGCTTTTCCAGGGCGCTGTCGACTTCCTCGGCCGGGTTGTCCTGTAGCGAGACGCGCACGTGGCGGGCCGCCAGGTAGCGGTCGAGGGACAGGCCGTCGGGGCGGTCGAACAGGCTGCGCCGACAGACGCAGACGAAACGCTCCTCGAACAGGCGCCTGGCGCGCACGCCCTCCGGAAGCAGGGGGAATACCCCCAGCGCGCAGTCCAGTTGTCCTTCGGCGACCTGCCGGGCGGTTTCCAGGCGCGGTTCCTGGACTATCCCGAAGCTCACCCCGGGCGCCAGCGCCTGTTGCTGGCGCAGCAGCGCCGGCAGCACCACCCAGGCGCCGTAGTCGGACATGCCCAGGCGGAAGTGGCGCCGGCTGCGCTCCGGCTCGAAGGCTGGCCCGCCGATCACCCCGCGCACCTGGTCGAGGCTGGCCTGGAGCTTCGGCGCCAGCTCCAGCGCCAGGCTGGTCAACTGCATGCGGCTTTTCACCCGCACCAGCAGCGGATCGCCGAACAGTTCGCGGAGACGCCCGAGGGCGTGGCTGACCGCCGGCTGCGACATGGCCAGGCGCTGCGCCGCGCGGGACACGTGGCGCTCGCTGAGGAGCGCGTCGAGCACCACCAGCAGGTTGAGGTCGATACGGCGTAGGTCATGAATCTGCTGCATGGAGGATGTACCAACTATCGATTTCCATTCGCGAAGTGGATAGCAAAAACTCCGCTCCAGAGGCAATGGCCGGAGGAGGAGAATCAGCATGCCCAATTATCTGATGGTACTGATGGCAGTTTCGGTGGGCGGCATGGTGGTGCTGCAGGCCGGCAGCAACGCCTTGCTCGGGCGCCTGCTCGGCCATCCGCTGAGCGCCAGCCTGACTTCGCTGGGCGTCAGCCTCGGGGTGGTCAGCCTGGGCCTGCTGCTGGTGCGGGTGCCGCTGCCGGCTACCGCCAGCCTCGGCGGCGCGCCCTGGTGGAGCTGGCTCGGCGGGCTGTTCGGCGCGGCCTACCTGACGGTGGCGATCCTGGTCGCGCCGCGCCTGGGCGCCGCCACTTTCATCGCGTGCGTGGTGGCCGGGCAGATGCTGGTCTCGGCGCTCTGCGACCAGTTCGGCTGGGCCGGTTTCCCGGTGCGCCGTTTGTCCTGGGAGGGCTATCTCGGCCTGGCGCTGGTGGTGGCGGGGGTATTGCTCCTGCAATGGCGGGGAAGAGCGTGAGGAGAGTGCCGGCGAAGGCTGTCAAGTGGAATCTGGCCTAGACCAAAATCTTGATCTGAAATTGTGACGAAGTTGGCATGAATAGTTGTTGCAAAGCGTGTTGAAACCAAAGCGTCTTTTTCCCTCACTAGCGTCGTCGGGGTTCGAACAGCTTGCTGCCGAGTGAGCCTGCGGGCGTCATGGATGCGCTCGGCAGCCCTGTGCCACACCCTGACCTGGTGAGTCCCCCGATGATTTCGAAAAGCAGAAGAAGCTTCATCCGCCTGGCCGCCGGTACGGTCGGCGCCACCGTCGCCACCAGCATGCTGCCGTCGAGCATCCAGGCGGCCCTGGCGATTCCCGCGCACCGCCGGCATGGCAACCTCAAGGACGTCGAGCACGTGGTGATCCTGATGCAGGAGAACCGCTCCTTCGACCACTATTTCGGCACCCTCAAGGGCGTCCGCGGCTTCGGCGACCGCATGGCGATCCCGCTGCCCGACGGCCAGCGGGTCTGGCACCAGAAGGGCAGCAAGGGCGAGATCCTGCCCTACCACTTCGACACCAGCACCACCAGCGCCCAGCGCGTCGACGGTACCCCGCACACCTGGCCGGACGCCCAGCAGGCCTGGAACGAAGGGCGCATGGACAAGTGGCTGCCGGCCAAGACCGAGCGTTCCCTGGGCTACTACAAGGAGCAGGACATCGCCTTCCAGTTCGCGATGGCCAACGCCTTCACCATCTGCGACGCCTATCACTGCTCGTTTCAGGGCGGCACCAACCCCAACCGGCTGTTCCTCTGGACCGGCACCAACGACCCGCTCGGCCAGCATGGCGGCCCGGTAACCACCAACGACCACGACAGCAACGGCCCGGTGGAGCAGGGCTACACCTGGACCACCTATCCCGAGCGCCTGCAGGCCGCCGGCATCACCTGGCGGGTCTACCAGGACATGGCCGACAACTTCTCCGACAACCCGCTGATCGGCTTCCGCCAGTACCGCGCCGCGGCGCCTGACTCGCCGCTGATCGTCAACGGCCTGAGCACCTGGAAGCTCGATGCGCTGAAGCGCGACGTGCTGGCCAACAGCCTGCCGCAGGTGTCCTGGATCGTCGCCCCGGCCAAGTACTCCGAACACCCCGGCCCGTCCAGCCCGATCTGGGGGGCCGAGTACACTTCCTGGGTACTCGACGCGCTGACCGCCAACCCGGAAGTCTGGAGCAAGACCGCGCTGCTGGTGATGTTCGACGAGAACGACGGCTTCTTCGACCACATCGCCCCGCCGGCCGCGCCGAGCCTGAACAAGGACGGCACGCTGCGCGGCAAGACCACCGCCGACGCCACCCTCGAATGGCACACCAAGGGCGATATCCGTTATCGCAACCAGCCCTACGGCCTCGGCCCGCGGGTGCCGATGTACGTGATCTCGCCGTGGAGCAAGGGCGGCTGGGTTAACTCCCAGGTGTTCGACCACACCTCGGTGATCCGCTTCCTGGAGCAGCGCTTCGGGGTCATGGAGCCGAATATCAGTCCCTGGCGTCGTGCCGTCTGCGGCGACCTGACCTCGGCGTTCAACTTCGCCAACCCGAACAACGAGCCGTTCCCCGAACTGCCCGACACCAGCCAGGCCGACGCCATCGTCGCCAGCCAGATCAAGCTGCCGAAGCCGAAGCCGCCGGCGGTGGCCGCCATGCCTAAGCAGGAAATGGGCATCCGTCCGGCCCGCGCCTTGCCCTACGAGTTGGGCGTGCATGCGCGCTACCGCAGCGGCGGAGACGCGCTGAGCCTGACCTTCGCCAACACCGGCAAGGCCGGCGCGGTGTTCCAGGTGTTCGACCTGCTCGACAGCGAGAACCCGCCGAAACGCTACACCGTTGGCGCGCGCAAGCGCCTGCACGACAGCTTCCAGGGCGACGCCAGCGGCGACTACCACCTGGAAGTGCACGGTCCGAACGGTTTCCTCCGGGTCTTTCGCGGCAACCTGCGGCGCGATCTGGCGGAGCGCAAGGCGCCGCTGCCGGAAGTGCGGATCGACTACGAGCCGCTGTTCGGCAACCTGCGCGTGCAACTGATCAACCGTGGCCGCCATCCGGTCAAGCTGACGGTCAAGGACAACGTCTATCGCCAGGGCGAGCGGCGTACCGTCAATGTGCCGCCGGGACAGCGTCGGGAAGTCCGCTATTCGCTGCGCAGCAGCGGCAACTGGTACGACTTCAGCGTCAGCGCGCAGGGGGCGGACAGCTTCCTGCGGCGTTTCAGCGGTCGCATGGAAGATGGTCGCTCCGGCTTCAGCGACCCGGGCATGGGCCTGGGCACGCTGACCTTCTGACCCGGACGGCCGCGCCGGCTCCCTGCAATGGGGCGGCCGGCGCGGACGGCCTGCGCCCTAGTCGAGGGGAACCGGGTAGAGGGTATTGAGGATCCACTTGCCGTCTTTCAGGACGAAACCGTACGAAATCTCCTTGGCCATGTACGTATCCCAGCGCGTGCAGACGCCCTGGCCGTCGGCCTGCTTGCAGGAGTAGGCATCGATCTTGCCCATGTGCAGCTTCTCCAGGGAAACCACCTGGAACTTGCTGTTGCCGCTGCAGGCCACCGGATTGTCGATGTATCCGTACTGGCGCCAGGCCGCGTCGTAGTTGCCTCTCGACTTGAACAGGGTCTTGTCTTTCTGCGACGAGCCGGACGGCGGCGTCATCCCGTAGATGTGCTGGGTCACGTGGCCGCCCATCGAGGTATTGCGCGTGGCGTCGGCGCTTTGCTGCACGCTGGTGATGTCGCGGCAGGCGGCGGCGTTGGCCGAGGAGGCCAGCAGCAGAAGGGCGGAGAAACCCAGGCCGGCGACGCACTGGCGTGCGTCGGGGCGGGGCAGTGAAAAGCGGTTCATCGGCGGCTCCTGTGAGATGGATTGCTTATGAAGGAACGCCGCCGCGCAGTTTTCGTGAAGATGCCTCAGTCGCGATAGCGCGGCGGCGGCGCGTAGCCGCCGCCGTTCCGGGCGTCGGCGGGAAATGCCTGCGGTCCGTCGGCCGGCGCCTCGCGACCGCTGGCCGGAGCGTCCAGCTCGAACAGGGCCACGCCGATCACGCCGAGGTTGCGGCTGTCGCCGGCCGCGCTGTTGCTGGCGTAGGCATCGTCGGGACTGGCGAAGCGGAATGCCGCGACTTCCCGTTCGCTCTTGCGGAAGCCCTCGATCACCAGGTTCTCGCCCGGTTCCAGCACATAGCCGCGGTTCTTCAGGCTGCCCGGCTGGCCGTTGAGCACGTCCAGGCCGTCTACCGTGGCGACCACCTCGTAGGTCGCGCTGCCGAGGTTGTTCAGCCACAGTCGGTAGCGCTGGCCTTCACGACCCTGGAGTTGCAGGGTGCTGCGGTGCTGCACCAGGTCGAACTTGCCGCCATCCTCGTCGAGTACGGCGAAGCCGACCCGGCCCTTGGCCAGGGGCAGTTCCTTGATGGCACGTCCATCGAAGCGGCTCGCGCTGTAGAACACCTGGCGGCGATCGACCGGTTGCTCCGATAGACGTCGTAGGGCCACCGAGGTGACCGGCGAGGCGACGCCTTCGCCCCATTGGGTGCCGAGCCGCTGCTCGGTCGGCGCGCCGGCCTGCTGTTGGGGCAGGCTGCAGCCGCCGAGGGCCAGCAGGCCCAGCAGCAGCGCGGATAGCAGTGGTGTACGCATGATTTTCCTCTCCCTGGATGAGCGGAGGCGCAAGCCGCCTCCCCGATGTCTCTGACCGTCGATGATGGCCGATCTTCGACGGGATTCGGAAATTTCCTAAGGGAGGTTATTGACTGACCCAGCGCTGCCGGGCCCAGGCGCTCAGGCTGTCGACCCAGAGCACCAGGACCAGCATGGCCAGGATCACCGTGGCGGCCTGGGCCTGCTGGAACAGGCTGAGGCTGAAATAGAGCATCTGCCCGAGCCCGCCGGCACCGACGAAGCCGAGCACGCTGGCCATGCGGATATTGTTCTCCCAGCGGTACAGGGTATAGGCCACCAGTTGCGGCCAGACCCCCGGCAGGGTGCCATAGGCGAATGCCGCGAGGCGTCCGCTGCCGGCCAGGCGCAAGGCCTCGGCGGGCTGCGCCGGGGTGTTCTCCAGGGCTTCGGCGAACAGCCGGCCGAGCACGCCGCCGGTGTGCAGCGCCAGGGCGAGGGTCCCGGCGTTCGGCCCGAGCCCGGCCGCCAGCACCATCAGCGCACCCCAGACCAGCTCCGGCACCGCGCGCAGCGCATTGAGCAGGAGTCGCGCCAGGCTCTGCGCCGGCACGCCGAAGCGACCTGCCGCCGGCAGCGCGAAGAGCAGGCCGAGCAGCGCCGCCAGCAGGGTGCCGATGGCCGACATGGCCAGGGTTTCCAGCAGCCCGCGGCCAATCGCCCGCAGGTGCGGGGCGGACAGGTCGGGCGGGAAGAACTCGCTGGCGTAGGCGGCCATCTGGCCCAGTCCCTTGCCGCTGAAAAGACCTGCGGTGTCCATGTCCAGGTAGGCGAACGAGGCGCCCACCGCGGCCACCACCAGCAGCGGCCAGAGCAGCAGGCGCCAGGTCCGGCTCATGCCAGCCTCCCGCGCAGGAAGCGGCTCAGCAGGTCGGCGAGGAGGACCAGCAGGAGGAAGGTCAGCAGGATGCTGGCAACCTCGCCGCCGGCGAACATCCGCAGCGACAGGTCGATCTGCTGGCCGAGGCCGCCGGCGCCGACGAAGCCCATCACCACCGAAGCGCGGATCGCGCACTCCCAGCGATAGACGGTGTAGGAAATCATTTCCCCGGCGGCGTTCGGCAGCACCCCGTAGGCGAACGCCGCCAGCCGCGATCCGCCGCCCAGCAGCAGGGCGCGGGTGGGGCGCGGATCCACCGACTCGAAGATTTCCGCGTAGACCTTGCCGAGCATGCCGGCATAGGTGATGGCGATGGCCAGCACCCCGGCGGTGGGCCCCAGGCCCACGGCGCGGACGAACAGCAGCGCCCAGACGATTTCCGGCACGCTGCGCAGGAGGATCAGCAGGCCGCGCACCGGCCAGCGCAGTGCCCGTGCCCACCAGGCCGGCAGGCCGCCGCGCGGCAGTGCCGAGAGTGACAGGGCGCGGGTCGCCAGCAGTGCGGCGGGAAACGCCAGGAGCCAGGCCAGGGCCATGCCGGCGGTGGCGATGGCGAGGGTTTCCAGGGTTGCGCGGCCGAGCAGGGCGAGGAACTCGGGATCGTGCGCCGGCGGCCAGAAGCCGGCGAGGAAACCGCCCATGGTGCGCGCGTTGTCGCCGCTGAACAGGCCGGGGATATCCAGTTCGCTGAGGCGCAGCCCCGGCCAGAGCAGCAGCAACGCGGCCAGGGTCAGCAGCAGGCGCGGTAGGGCGGCGGGGTCGCGCGGCGGAGAAGCGGCGTTCAGCATCGTGGGATGTGCACCACGGCGGGTTCGCTGGCCGGGCTGGCGCGCTCGGCTTGCAGTTGTTCGTTGGCGTAGAGGGCGTCCAGCGCGGCGCGGTCGACTTCGCCGGCGGGCAGGTCGAAGGCGATGCGTCCGGCGCGCAGGCCGATCACCCGGGGGAAGTGTTGCAACGCCAGCTCCACCGCGTGCAGGCTGGCCAGCAGGGTGCTGCCGCGCGCGGCGGCCTCGCGGTTGAGCAGGGCCAGGGTATGGCCGGCGAGCACCGGGTCCATGGCCGAGACCGGTTCGTCGGCGAGGATCAGCTCGGCGCGCTGGTAGAGCACCCGGGCGATGCCGACCCGCTGCAACTGGCCGCCGGAAAGCTGGTCGCAGCGCTGGAACAGCTTGTCGCCGAGATCCAGGCGTTGCAGCGCGTCGTGGGCGCCGGCGCGGTCCAGCGGATAGACCAGGCTGGCCAGGCTCTTCCACAGCGGCCACTGGCCGAGGCGTCCGGCCAGTACCGCGCTGGCCACCCGCTGCCGTGGCGGCAGCGGCGGCGCCTGGTGGACCAGGCCGATGCGCGCGCGCAGGCGTTGGCGGGCGGCGGCGGATAGCGCCCAGGGCTCCTCGCCGAGCAGTTCGACACGGCCGGCGCTGGGCTGCCATTGGCTGGCGAGCACCCGCAGCAGGCTGGTCTTGCCGGCGCCGGAAGGTCCGATCAGGGCCACCCGTTCACCGGCGGCCAGGCGCAGGCGGATGTCGGCGAGGGCGCGTTGGCCGTCGGCGTGGACCAGGTCCACGCCGTCGAGGCTCAGGCTCACTTCAGCAGGCCGGCGGCGCGTGCGGACTCCTCGATGCCCTTGTAGTTGTCCGGATTGGTCTCGATGAAGCGGCTGGCGGCCTGCAGGTCGAGGATCTCCTTGTCGGCCGGTTTCGCCGGGTCGAGGGCGAGGAAGGCCTGCTTGATCTTCTCGGCCAGGGCCGGGTCGAGGTTGCCGCGCACGGTCCAGTTGTAGTCGTAGTAGGTCGGCGTGGTGGCGAAGACCTTGACCTTGGCGGTATCGACCTTGCCGCTGTCCACCAGCTTCTGCCAGACCGAGGCGTTCAGCACGCCGGCGTCGACCTTGCCGGCCTGGACCCAGGCCGCGGTGGCGTCGTGGGCGCCGGAGTAGGCGACGCGGGAGAAGAACTGCTCGGGGACGATGCCGTCCTTCTGCATGAAGTAGCGCGGCATCAGGCTGCCCGAGGTGGAGGAGACCGAGCCGAAGGCGAAGGTCTTGCCCTTCAGGTCCTGCAGGGATTTCACCTGGGGATCGGCCGTGATGAATTTGCTGGTGAACTGCTGGTCCTGCTCGCGCTGCACCAGGGGGATGGCGTTGCCGGTCTTCAGCCGCGCCTGGACGAAGGTGAAGCCACCCAGCCAGGCCATGTCCAGGCGGTCGGCGGCCAGCGCCTCGACCACCCCGGCGTAGTCGGCCACCGGGACGAACTTCACCGGCATGCCGAGTTGCTTCTCCAGATAGGCGCCGAGCGGCTTGAATTTGCGCAGCAGTTCGGTGGGCGCTTCGTCGGGGATCGCCGAGACCTTGAGTTCTTTCAGGGCTTCGGCGTGGGCGAGCGCGGCGGACAGGGACAGGGCGATGCCGGCGGCGAGCGCCAGGGAGCGTTTCAACATGGGAGAGTTCTCCGGTTCAATGGCGGAAAAAACCCGGGGAGTATAGTGGTGCGCGGCCCGCTTGGGCAGCCGTCGCGGCGTTGCTCGCCGGCGCCTCGCGGGTAATATGGCGCTCCCCGTGCCCATTCGTTGCGTATTGGAGTCCGCCATGTCCGCTTCCCTGCCTTCCCTTGCCTTCGCCGGTCTCGGCCTGATGGGCGTGCCCATGTGCCGCCGGCTGCTGGCCGCCGGCTATCCGCTGGCGGTGTGGAACCGTTCGCCGGGCAAACGCGAGTTGCTCGCGGCCGAAGGCGCGAAAGCCGTCGAGGTCCCGGCCGAACTGGCCGCCGACGCGGAAATCCTGATGCTTTGCCTGGCCGATACCGCGGCGGTGCGCGAAGTGGTGTTCGGCGCCGGCGGCATCGTCGAGAACGCCAGGCCCGGGCAGTTGCTGGTGGATTTCTCCAGCGCCGAGCCGGCCGCCACCCGCGAGATGGCCGCCGAGCTGGAGGCGCGCTGCGGCGTGCGCTGGGTCGACGCGCCGGTCTCCGGCGGCACGCCGGGCGCGGAAAGCGGCAGCCTGGCGATCATGGCCGGCGGACGCGCAGCGGATATCGAGCGCCTGCGGCCGGTCCTCTCCCAGCTCGGCCAGCGCCTGACGCGCATGGGCGAGGTGGGCGCCGGGCAGGTGACCAAGGTCTGCAACCAGATGATCGTTGCCTGCAACGCCCTGGTGATCGCCGAAGTGGTGGCGCTGGCGGAGCGGGCCGGGGTCGACGCCAGCCTGGTCGCTCCGGCGCTGGCGGGCGGCTTCGCCGACTCGAAGCCGTTGCAGATCCTCGCCCCGCAAATGGCCGAGAGCCGTTACGAGCCGGTCAAGTGGCACGTACGGACCCTGCTCAAGGATCTCGATACCGCGGTGAAGCTGTCCCGCGAGCAAGGCGCGGCCACCCCGATGAGCGGGTTGGCCGCGCAGTTGATGCGTCTGCACGGCAGCCAGGGCTATCTCGAACGCGATCCGGCGACCCTGGTGGAGCAATACCGGACCGCCGCCGAGTGAACCTCAGGCCTGGTTCAGGCTGCGCAGCGGCGGCGCGGCGTCGAAGCGGTAGGCGCGGAGGAACTCTTCCAGGGCCGCTAGCGGCAGCGGCCGGCTGAACAGGTAGCCCTGCACCAGCTCGCAATGGTTCTCCCGCAGGAACGCCAGTTGCTGCGGAGTCTCCACGCCCTCGGCGACGACTTTCAGATGGAGCTTCTGGGCCATCGCGATGATCGCCTGGGCGATTTCCATGTCCCGCTGCGAGGCGGGGATGTCCATGATGAACGAGCGATCCACCTTCAGCGCGTCCAGCGGCAGGCGGCGCAGGTAGGCGAGCGACGAATAGCCGGTGCCGAAGTCGTCGATCGACAGGCTGACGCCCAGCTCGCGGAGGCGTTCGAGCAGCGGGATGGTCTGGTCGATGTTGTACATCAGCGCGTCCTCGGTCACCTCCAGTTCGAGGAAGCACGCCGCCAGCCCTGCCTGCTCCAGCGCATGACGGACTTCGTCGACCAGGCTGGCCCGGCCGAGATTGCTGGCGCAGCAGTTGACCGCCACCCGCAGCCGTTCGTGGCCGGCCAGGTGCAGGCTGCGCAGGTCGCGGCAGGCGCGTCGCAGCACCCAGTCGTCGAGCTGGTCGATCATGCCGTTGGCTTCGGCCAGGCCGATGAAGCGGTCCGGACCGAGCAGGCCCTGGGTCGGATGGCGCCAGCGCACCAATGCCTCCAACTGGTGTACCTCGCCGTCGGCGAGGGCGAGGATCGGCTGGTAGTGCAGCTCCAGCTGGTCGTCGCGCAGGGCCTGGCGCAGTTCCTCCTCCATCTGCAGTTCCTGGGTCGCCCGCACCAGCAGTTGCCGGCTGAAGAACTGCGCGTTGTTGCGCCCGCAGGCCTTGGACTGGTGCAGGGCCAGGCCGGCGTTCTTCAGCAGCTCCTCGCACTGCTCGCCGTCGTTCGGGTAGAGGCTGACGCCGACGCTGGCGGTCATCACCAGGGTGCGCCCGTCCAGGGCGATGGGTTCCTTCATCTTCTGCATCAGGCGTTGCGAGAGGATGTGCGCCTCGTGGTCCTGGGTGAGGTCGGCGAGCACGCAGAACTCGTCGCCGGCGAAGCGCGCCACCACGTCGCTATCGCGCAACACGCTGCGGATGCGTTCGGAGACGATCTTCAGCAGTTCGTCGCCGGAGTCGTGGCCGAGGGAATCGTTGATCCGCTTGAAGTGATCGAGGTCGAGGAACATCACCGCCAGGCCCTTGCCTCTCAGGCGACAGTTCTCCAGGTGCTGGACGAACACTTCGTTGAATGCCGTGCGGTTCTGCAGGCCGGTCAGGCTGTCGTAGCGAGCCATCTGGCGCAGCGAGGCGTGGGCGTGGTCGAGCTGGTTGAGCAGGGCGTTGACCCGGCTGTTTTCGCTCAGCCGGCGCTCCCGTTGTTTCTCCGACCATGCGGCCCAGATGCCGCAGGCGGCGATGGCGCTGGCGAGCACTCCGGTGAGCCAGCCCAGGCGCAGCGAGTCGGCGCTGGCTTGCAGTTCCAGCGGCGTGCCGGCGGGTACGCTGAGCACCAGCGCGGCCATCCCGGTGAAATGCATGGCGGCGATGGCGCCGGCCAGCAGCAGGCTGGCGATCAGTTTCATATAGCGGTAGCGCGCGCTGCGCCGGCCGCGCAGGTAGGGGACCGCGGCGAGGGCGGTGAAGGCGGCGCCGATGGCGATCAGTACCGAAAGGGCGAACAGCGATGGCTGGTAGTACTGGGTGGCCACCGAGCGCATCGCCGCCATCCCGGTGTAGTGCATGGCGGCGATGCCCAGGCCGATGCAGCAGGCGGCGAGCAGGCAGGGCAGCAGGCCGAAGCGCGGGCGGGCGGTCATGTACATCGCCAGGTACGAGGCGGCGACGGCGATCAGCAGCGACAGGCCGGTGATCGGCAGGTCGTAGCGCAGGGCGATCGGCGCGTGGAACGCGAGCATGGCGACGAAATGCGTGGCCCAGATGCCGCTGCCCAGGCAGAACGCCCCGACCCATTGCCAGCGGCGCGGGTGGCTCAGGCTGTTGCCGACCCGCTCGACCATGTCCAGCGCCGTGTACCCGGCGAGGCAGGCGACGAGGAAGGCGAGCGCCACCAGCGACGGAGAATAGGTGCAGTTCTGCAGCACGTAGCCGTCGACGGGAGACTCTCCGAGGAAGCGCAGGCCTTGCCAATCCATAGCGGTGTCTCCCTGGACACGGAAAACCCGCGGACGGCGCGGGCGCGGGCTGGGGATGGGGGTGGCATTGTGCTTCCAGTATAGATAGCGGGAGCCACCTGCAAGGTCGGCATGGAAGGAAGTCGCTGGCCGCCGACATACGGCCGGTTTCGGCATCTTCCCGGGGAGAAAAGGCATAGCTGAGCTTGTTCCGGCTCCATCGCCACGGGCATGATCGCTGCGCCCGCGAGGGCTCGCGAGGCTTCACGAAATTTTGACCAGGCGCCCGATAGAGTTCGGGCGCCCCGCCACGGGGGTGGCGGCGGTCCGTTACGTTTCAGGAGTTGCTTCAATGGGTGGGGGTATCAAGCGTTTCTTGCCGGCGATCGGTTCGACCCGGCTGGTGATGCTGTTCGCGCTGGTTCTGGTGGTGTTCTACAACGCGGCGACCTGGAAGGCCCTGCATGGCCTGGTACCGCTGCAAGGCTTGAAGGGCTTCGCGTTCTTCGCCTCGTTCGCGGCGTTCCTGTGGGCCGCCTTCACGCTCCTGCTGACCCTGGTTTCCTTCCGCCCGCTGCTCAAGCCTGCCTTGACCCTGGTCGCCCTGTGCTCGGCCGGCGCGACCTACTTCATGGGTAGCTACGGCATCAGCATCGACACGGTGATGGTGCAGAACGTCTTCGAGACCAACGCCACCGAGGCCGGCGACCTGGTCAACCCGACCCTGCTCGGCTACCTGCTGCTGCTCGGTGTCCTGCCTTCGCTGCTGATCTGGCTCTGGCCGGTACGCTACCGGCCGTTCTTCCGCGGCCTGCTGAACAAGATCCTGACGCTGCTCGGCTGCCTGCTGATCGTCGCGGTAATGGTAGGCAGCTTCTATTCCACCTACGCGCCGATCTTCCGCGAGGAAGACAAGCTGACCCACTTCATCAACCCGACCAACTACATCTACGCGGTGGGCAAGTACACCAAGCAGCGCCTGGTGATCAAGGAGCACCTGGTGGTCGAGCCGATCGGCCTGGACGCCCGCCAGGCGCCGGCTGCGCTGCAGCGACAGAAGAAATCGCTGCTGGTGTTCGTGGTCGGCGAGACCGCCCGTGCCGATCATTTCTCGCTGAACGGCTACGCCCGCGAGACCAACCCGGAGCTGAGCAAGCAGGACATCGTCAACTTCACCCAGGTCCGTTCCTGCGGCACTTCCACCGCGGTCTCGGTGCCCTGCATGTTCTCCCAGTACCCGCGCGAGGACTACAGCGACAAGAAGGCCAAGACCCACGAAGGCCTGCTGGACATTCTCCAGCGTGCCGGCGTGCAGGTGTTGTGGCTGGAGAACAACAGCGACTGCAAGGGCACCTGCCTGCGGGTGCCCAACCGGGACATCCCGAAGACCCAGCCGAGTCCGTTCTGCGACGGCAAGAACTGCCTGGACGAGTCGCTGCTGGTAGGCCTGCAGGAGTACATCGACGGGTTGCAGGACGACGCCATCATCGTCCTGCACTCCGATGGCAGCCACGGTCCCGAGTACTACGAGCGCTACCCGAAGGAGATGGAACGCTTCCAGCCGGTATGCCGGACCAACCAGCTCGGCAGTTGCAGCAAGGAAGAGCTGGTGAACGTCTACGACAACACCATCCTCTATACCGACCACTTCCTGACGAAGGTGATCGAATTGCTCAAGCGGAATGCCGACAAGCGCGATACGGCGATGATCTACGTGTCCGACCACGGCGAGTCGCTGGGGGAGAATGGCGTCTACCTGCACGCGGCGCCCTATTCGATCGCGCCCCAGGCGCAGATCCACGTGCCGATGGTCATGTGGTTCGCCCCGCAGGCGCTGGGCAACTGGGGCATCCAGCGCAGTTGCCTGGACGGCAAGCGCGACGACAAGGACCTGAGCCACGACAACCTGTTCCACTCGGTGCTCGGCCTGCTGGACGTACAGACTTCGCTGTACCAGCCGGCGCTGGACATCTTCGCCAGTTGCCGCGCGCCCAGGGCAGCCCAGTGAGCGACGGGGGCTGAAAGAAAAAAGGCCGTGGAGGATTCCCCCCACGGCCTTTTTCGTCGGCTTTCGCCTTATTTGTCGCGGACCAGCAGGACCGGACGCGAAGCCACGCGGATCAGGCCTTCCGCCACGCTGCCGAGCATCAGGCGGCGCATGCCGCGACGACCATGGGTGCCCATGACCACCACGTCGGCATCGCTGGCCTGGGCCTCGAGTTCGATGCGCTCGGCGATTTCCTCGCTGGCGCGCTCCTGGCAGACGCGATCGAAGGTGGCGCCTTCGACGTTGCTCGCCTCGACCTTCTCGCGGGCCTTGGCCAGGACGTCATCGGCGGCTTTCAGCGCGGCTTCGCGCAGCGGCTCGGGGTTGTAGTACACCGCGTAGTCGGGAAGGTGGCGCAGCGGGCTGTCGACGATGGTGATGACGCGCAGCTTGCCGCCGCTGAGGCCGGCCAGCTTGATGGCCTCTTCCAGGGCGCGGTCGGAGACCGGGCTGCCGTCCACGGCTACCAGAATGCGATCGTACATAAGGTGTCCCTCCAGAGTGAGTGTCCGCCCGCCGGGCGTTCTTGAAACTTCAAGGACACTGTAGACCCTCGCGGGCGGCGGACCTTTGCCGGAGGTCAATAAGTCGCAGGGCGACCGTCGCGATTCCGCTGCGACGCCCGGCTCGCGGCCCGGCGGGGGCCGGGGAACGGGGAACGGGGCGAACGGTCGCCGCGCGGCCATCCGCCGTTGCGGCCTTCGCTGGAAATGAAATGAAAGAAGCCATGGGGAGGCCCATGGCTTCTCGTTTCGCGCAGCCGTTGCCGGACGTCAGCCGGCGACCAGGATGCGGATCGCCTCGAGGCGCAGGGAGGCCTTGTCGAGCAGGGCCAGGCCTTCCTCGCGCTGGGTGCGCAGGCTGTCCAGCTCGCTGTCGCGGACGCTCGGGTTGACCGCCTTGAGCGCGGTCAGGCGCGCCAGTTCCTCGTCCATGGCGGCGGCGAACTGCTGCTTGGCCCTGGCCACGCGTTCCTCGTGGCGCGGGACGATCTTGCCCTCGGCCACGTCGAACTGCTTGGCCAGCACATCGCGCTGGGCCTGGACGAACTTGTTGGCGCTGACCCGTGGCACGCTTTCCAGTTGGTCGTTGAGGGTTTCCAGGGACACCCGGCCGGCCAGGTCGTTGCCGTTGGCGTCGAGCAGGCAGCGCAGGGCCTGCGGCGGCAGCCAGCGGCCGAGCTGGAGGGCGCGCGGTGCCACGGCCTCGCTGACGAACAGGAGTTCGAGCAGCACGGTGCCAGGCTTCAGCGCCTTGTTCTTGATCAGCGCCACCGAGGTGTTGCCCATCGAGCCGGACAGCACCAGGTCCATGCCGCCCTGAACCATCGGATGTTCCCAGGTGAGGAACTGCATGTCCTCGCGGGCCAGCGCCTGGGCACGGTCGTAGGTGATCGTCACGCCTTCGTCGTCGCCGAGGGGGAAGCCGGCGTCGAGCATCTTCTCGCTCGGCTTGAGGATCAGGGCATTTTCCGAATGGTCTTCGCTGTGGATGCCGTAGGCGTCGAACAGGCGCTCCATGTAGATCGGCAGGGCGAAGTCGTCGTCCTGCTCCTCGATGGCCTCCACCAGCGCCTCGCCTTCGCCGGCGCCGCCGGAGTTCAGCTCCAGCAGGCGGTCGCGACCGCTGTGCAGCTCCGCTTCGAGGGCTTCGCGACGGGCGCGGCCTTCGGCGAGCAGCGCGTCCCAGGCCTTGTCCTCGCCGCCGTCGAGCAGCGGCAGCAGGCGCGGGCCGAACTCGTGTTGCAGGGCGTTGCCGGTGGGGCAGGTATTGAGGAAGGCGTTCAGCGCCTGGTGGTACCACTGGAACAGGCGCTGCTGGGCGCTGTTCTCCAGGTGCGGTACGTGCAGCTGGATGGTGTGTCGCTGGCCGATCCGGTCGAGGCGGCCGATGCGCTGCTCGAGCAGGTCCGGGTGGGCCGGCAGGTCGAACAGCACCAGATGGTGGGCGAACTGGAAGTTGCGGCCTTCGCTGCCGATTTCCGAGCAGATCAGCACCTGGGCGCCGAACTCTTCGTCGGCGAAGTAGGCGGCGGCGCGGTCGCGCTCGAGAATGCTCATGCCTTCGTGGAACACCGTGGCGGAGATGCCCGAACGCAGGCGCAGGGCGTCTTCCAGGTCGAGGGCCGTCTCGGCGTGGGCACAGATGACCAGGACCTTGAACTGCTTGAGCATCTTCAGGGTATCGATCAGCCACTCGACGCGCGGGTCGAAGCGCCACCAGCGATTGTTGTCGTCGCCGTCTTCCCACTGTTGCTGGAAATTCACTTCCGGATACAGGTCCGGGTGTTCGCCGGCCGGCAGTTCCTGGTACTGGCTCGGCATCGGCAACGGATAGGCGTGCAGCTCGCGCTGGGGGAAGCCCTGCACGGCGGCGCGGGTGTTGCGGAACAGCACGCGGCCGGTGCCGTGGCGGTCGAGCAGTTCGCGGACCAGGCGCGAGCGGGCGTCTTCATCGCCGCCCTCGACGCTGGCCAGCAGCTCGTCGCCCTCGCTGCCGAGGAAGCCGTGGATGGCCTTGCGCGCGCCGGCGGAAAGATTGCCGTGGTCGAGCAGTTCCTGCACCGCTTCGGCGACCGGGCGGTATTGCTCGCTCTCCCGGCGGAACGCTTCGAGGTCGTGGAAGCGGTTCGGATCGAGCAGGCGCAGGCGCGCGAAGTGGCTGTCCTGGCCGAGTTGCTCCGGGGTCGCGGTGAGCAACAGGACGCCGGGAATGATCTCCGCCAGTTGCTCGACCAGCGCGTATTCGGCGCTGACCTGGTCCTGGTGCCAGACCAGGTGGTGGGCTTCGTCGACCACCAGCAGGTCCCAGCCGGCGGCGAACAGGGCGTCCTGGGCGCGTTCGTCTTCCTTCAGCCACTCCAGGGCGACCAGGGCCAACTGGCTGTCCTCGAAGGGATTGCTGGCATCGCTTTCGGCGAAGCGCTCCTTGTCGAACAGGGCCACCTGCAGGTTGAAGCGCCGGCGCATCTCCACCAGCCACTGGTGCTGGAGGTTTTCCGGAACCAGGATCAGCACCCGCCCGGCGCGGCCGGAGAGCAACTGGCGATGGATGATCAGGCCGGCCTCGATGGTCTTGCCCAGGCCCACTTCGTCGGCCAGCAGGACGCGCGGCGCCATGCGGTCGGCGACTTCGCGGGCGATGTGCAACTGGTGGGCGATCGGCTGGGCGCGGGCGCCGCCGAGGCCCCAGAGCGAGGACTGGAGCAGTTGGCTGCGGCGTTCGAGAGTGTGGTAGCGCAGGGAGAACCAGGGCAGGGGATCGATCTGTCCGGCGAACAGACGGTCGCTGGCGAGGCGGAACTGGATGAAGTTGGAGAGCTGGGTTTCCGGCAGGGTGCGCTGCTCGTTCTGCGCGGTGAGGCCGTGGTACACCAATAGGCCCTCGCTTTCCTCGACCTCGCGGACGGTCATCTTCCAGCCTTCGAAGTGCGTCACTTCATCGCCGGGGGCGAAGCGCACGCGGGTCAGCGGCGCATTGCGCAAGGCGTACTGGCGGGTATCGCCGGTCGCCGGATAGAGCACGGTGAGCAGGCGGCCATCCTGGGCCAGGATGGTCCCCAGGCCCAATTCCGCTTCACTGTCGCTGATCCAGCGTTGCCCCGGTTGATACTGCGCCATGTCCACCTCCCAAAAAAGCCGGGTATGGTACCGCAACGCGTGGCGTTGAGCGACGCTTGGCGATGGATTGCGTGTTGCGCCAGGGCTTCGTCGGAGAGCCGTCCGTCGGTACGGGAGCGACCGCCTGGCGGCTGGTTCTCAAGTCGAGCGGCGGGTCGACCGATAACCCTTGTAGAAGAACGCCGCAAACCGGCACGCTGCGAGAACCCATGGCGCGGCACTACCCAGAGAGGTTGCCTGCATGCTTCCGCCGATCCCCCAGGGCCTGATCCCGGTCACCGTCCAGCAGGACCCGCCCAAGCCCCGTCCGGCCACGCCGCCGGTCGCGCCGACCCAGGCTGGCGCGGGCAGCGATGGCGTCGCCTTGCGCCAGGAGCGCGACGAGGAAAGCTGGCTGGAAGAGGAATACCGCCGTCGCCAGCGCCGCCAGGGCGGCGAGGCGCACGCGCGGAGCGACGAGGGGGACGAGGCGCCGGCTGACGAGGCGGGGGAGAGCGCCCAGGCGGACGAGCTGCCGCGCAAGGGACAATTGATCGACATCGAAGTGTAACCCTGGTTTTCCAGGCTTCAGCAGCGGCCTTGCGGCGTAGTAACCTGCGGCCCATGGACCTGTTCGCCGACGCACCCCTGACCCTGCCGGACGCCGACCTGCGCTATCTCCCGCATTGGCTGGATGCGCCGCTGGCGAGCGCCTGGCTGTTGCGCTTGGAACAGGAAACGCCCTGGGAACAGCCGATCCTGCGCATCCATGGCGAGGAGCGCCCGACCCCGCGCCTGGTGGCCTGGTACGGTGACGCGGAAGCCGCCTACCGTTATTCCGGCCAGGTCCACCGGCCGCTGCCATGGACCGCGTTGCTCGGCGAGATCCGTGAGCGCGTGGAGCGCGAGGTCGGCCAGCGGGTCAACGGCGTGCTGCTGAACTACTACCGCGACGGCCAGGACTCCATGGGCTGGCACAGCGACGACGAGCCAGAGCTGCGCCGCGATCCGCTGGTCGCCTCGCTCAGTCTCGGCGGCAGCCGCCGCTTCGACCTGCGGCGCAAGGGCCAGACCCGCATCGCCCATTCCCTGGAACTGACCCATGGCAGCCTGCTGGTCATGCGCGGCGCAACCCAGCATCATTGGCAACATCAGGTGGCGAAGACCCGCCGCTCCTGCATGCCCCGTTTGAACCTGACCTTCCGCCTGGTGTACCCCCAGCCATGAACGACGACGACAAGGTGATCGACCTCAGCGCCGAGCGCGACAAGCGCATCCACGACGTGCACGAGAAGCGCCTGCAGGAGGTCCGCAAGGCCTTCGAACAGGTGTTGCCGCTGGGCAAGCCGCGGAAGAAGCCGAAAGGCAAGCCGAAGAAGCGCTGAAGCCTCTGCCGCCGCGTTCGCCGGCGGCGCATTCCTGCGGGCAACGTGCGGCGATCGGGCAGGTTTTCCCCGGTTATCTGCGGCGTCCGACCGCATTCTCCCTCCTGCGAAACTTGACCTGGGTCAGTGTCATGCACCTGGCCGAAAAAGCCCGTCCGGGCGATTGATCCAGGTCAATATTGCGCCGCCGCGCCTCGCTAATCTGAGCCCATCGAGCAACACCCAACCGGCAACTGGAGGCCATCAACATGTTCATCGACGAAGTGGTTCTCGCAGGGATTCTTACGGTAGGCCTCATGGTCGCTTTCTTCGGTGGGGTCGGTTACTTCATCTGGAAGGATTCCCATAGCCGCAAAGGCTGATCCTCCCGGATACACAGAGCACGCAAGGCACTTAGGGCGACTTCGGTCGCCCGTTTTTTTGCGCCTGGAAAAACACCGGCGCAGCGATCGGGATACTACGAATGTCGCTGGACGATATTGTTAGCAACCTAATAATATAGGCTGCACATATCGCCTCGGCGTTCGCCGGCTATCTATGCTGATGTAGACCCCGTTTCGGAAGACCCTGTGCCCATTCACTGGAAGCCGTTCCTGGCACCCTCGACGCTGGCGCTCAAGTTCGCCATCAAGACGCTCCTGGCCGGCGGCCTGGCGTTGTGGTGCGCCTTTCGCTTCGACCTGGAGCAGCCGCAATGGGCGCTGATGACCGTGCTGATCGTGTCCCAGCCGTTGTCCGGCATGGTGGTGGCGAAGGGCTTGTTCCGCCTGCTCGGCACCCTGGTCGGCACCGCGATGTCGGTGCTGATGATCGCGCTGTTCGCCCAGGCGCCCTGGTTGTTCCTGCTGGCCATCTCGCTCTGGCTGGGGCTCTGCACGGCGGCCTCGACCTCCCTGCGCAACCACGTTTCCTATACCTTCGTACTTTCCGGCTATACGGTGGCGATCATTGGCCTGCCGGCGGTGGACCAGCCGCTGCTGGTCTTCGAGCAGGCGGTGGCGCGTTGTACCGAGATCTGCCTGGGGATCATCTGCGCCTCGGCGGTCAGTGCGATCCTCTGGCCGCAGCGGGTCGAGCAGAACCTCGACAAGCAGGCCCACGCCACCTGGCTGCTGGGCATGCAGGCCGCGCGCGGCGAGATCGACCCGCGCCAGCGGCAGCCGCAGGGGCTGCTCAACGCGCTGAGCAAGATCGTCGAGGTCGATGCGCAGCGCGACCATGCCTGGTTCGAGGGCGAGCGCGGGCGGCGCCGGGCCGGCGCCCTGGCGTTGCTCTCGCGCGACCTGCTCAGCCTGTTGCGCACCGCGCGCGGCGTGGCCCGGCAACGGGCGCGGCTGAACGACGAGGAAGAGCGCCAGGTGGAGCGCTGGCTGGCTGCGCTGGCCAGCGCCCTGGAAGGGGCCGATCCGGCGTCGATGCAGGCGCTGCGCGAGGAGTTGGCGCAGGTCGCGGTCGAGCCGCAGTGGAGCAACGACCAGCGTTACCTGCTGACCCGTTGCTCGGTGCTGCTGCTCAAGGCGGTGAATGCCGAGAAGGGCATGCGCGCGGTGGCCAGCGGCGAGGTCGAGGGGCGGGTGGGCAGCGCCGGCACCCTGTCCTGGCACCGCGACCTGCAGATGGCGCTGTTCTACGGCGCGCGTAGCGCCCTGGCGTTGCTCGGGCTGTCGGTCTACTGGATCTATACCGCGTGGCCGGCGGCGTCCGGCGCGATGCTGCTGGCGGCGGTGGTGTGCAGCCTGTTCGCCAACCGCGACAACGCGGTGGCCATCGGCCTGAGCTTCCTGCGCGGCATCGTCTACGCGATCCCGGCGGCGATGCTGGTCAGCCAGTGGCTGCTGCCGCAGTGGAATGGCTTCCCGCTGCTCTGCCTGGCGATGGGCGTGCCGCTGTTCTTCGCCACCCTGGGCATGGCCGTACCGGTCACCGCCGGCACCGCCACCTCGTTCGCGATCCACTTCATCGTCCTGGTCGCGCCGCGCAACCAGATGGACTACGACCTCGCGACCCTGCTGAATTCCGCCCAGGGCGTGCTGATCGGAGTCGGCTTCGCGGTGGTGATCTTCCGCTTGCTGACCTTGCGTCCGGGCTGGCTGACCCGACGCCTGCTGGACGCCACCTGCGTCGATCTCGGCCGCCTCACCCGGCGCCCGCTGGCGCAGGCGGAGAACTGGTTCGGCGGGCGCATGGCCGACCGCCTGTTGCGCCTGGCGCGGCACGCCAACCTGTTGCCGGAACAGGAACGGCGGCGTTGGGACGATGGTCTCCTGGCGCTCGACCTGGGTAACGAACTGATCCACCTGCGGGCCTGCCTGGAAGGCGCCCGTGGCGTCCTGCGCAAGGCGCGCGACCGCTTCCTCGGGGAACTGGGCGAGCTGCTTGAGGCCGGTCCCGCGGGGCCGCGCAGCGACCGCCTGGAACGGATCAGCCTGCCGTTGCGCGAAGCCCTGGAGCGCGACGCTCGCCACGACGACGAAGCCAGCCGCCTGGCGCGCGCGGCCCTGGCGCAACTGCTGTTCACCTGGCAGCAGTGGTGCCATCAGGAGGAAAGCCATGAGTCTGCATGAGTCGGCCTGGGGCGGCGTCTACCTCAGCCCGCTGTTCGTCTATGCCCTGCTGGCGCTGGCGGCCACCGCCGCGCTGCGGGTGCTGATCCAGAAAACGCCGTTGCGTCGCTGGGTCTGGCACGAGGCGCTGTTCGACTGCGCCCTGTTCATTTTGATGTTGAGTGGCATTACCTGGGCGGCCACGACCTGAATCCGTCGCCCCGAGAAGGAGATTCGCATGCGTGCATCGCTTCGCGTCGTCGTCACCCTGCTGGTGGTCGCTGCCGCTGTTCTCGCCGGCATCTGGCTCTGGCGCTACTACATGCTCTCGCCCTGGACCCGCGATGCCCGGGTACGGGCCGACGTGGTGGTGGTGGCGCCGGACGTGTCCGGCTGGGTGACCGACCTGGAGGTCAAGGACAACCAGGTGGTCAAGGTCGGCGACGTGCTGATGCGCATCGACCAGGAACGCTACCAGGCCAACCTGGAGCAGGCCCGCGCCGTCGCCGAGACCCGTCACCAGCAATACCTGTTGCGCCAGAACGAGGCGGCCCGGCGCAGCCGCCTGGGCATCGGCGCGATCAGCGCCGAGGACAAGGAAAACGCCCAGATCAATGCCGCCATCGCTCGCAGCGAGTACCAGGAAGCGCTGGCCCAGGTGAAGATCGCCGAACTCAACCTCAAGCGCAGCGAACTGCGCGCTGCGCGCAACGGCCAGGTGACCAACCTGCGCCTGGCCCAGGGCAACTACGCCACGGCGGGCCAGGCGGTGATGGCGCTGGTCGACCAGCAGTCCTTCTATGTGGTCGCCTACTTCGAGGAAACCAAGCTGCCCGGCATCCGCGTCGGCATGCGCGCCCAGGTCCGCCTGATGAGCGGCGATCAGCCGATCGACGGCACGGTGGAGAGCATCAGCAGCGGTATCACCGACCGCAACTCGACGCCGGACGGCCAGTTGCTGGCCAATGTCGAGCCGACCTTCAACTGGGTGCGCCTGGCGCAGCGCATTCCGGTGCGCATCCGCCTCGACTAGGTGCCGGCGGATGTCCACCTGAGCGCCGGGATGACCGCCAGCGTCACCGTGCAGGGGGACTGAGCGGCAGCGCTTGAGTGGCGCCATCCAGCGTGCTGGCGCCAAGCGCGCAGGCCAGCGCCGCCAGCACCAGGGCGAGGCCGACCCAGGGCGTCGCGGCGACTCCCAGTGCCGCCACCACCAGGCCGCCCAGCGCCGCGCCGAGGCCCACGCCCAGGTGCATGGCCGAGGTGTTCAGGGCGACGCCGGCGGAACCGCTGGCCGGATCGCTGCGCAGCAGGAAGCTCTGCACCACCGGCGAGATCATCCAGCTGATCGCGCTCCAGACCATCAGTACCGGCAGGAACCCGATGCTGCCCAGGCTCAGCGGCACCGCCGCCAGCGCCAGGGCGAAGGCCGCCGGCACCAGACGCAGGGCGCGCCGGTGGCCGAGGCGGTCGGCCAGCCAGCCGCCGATATAGCCGCCGCTCAGCGCTGCCAGGCCGATCAGCAGGAGGATCAGGCTGATCTCGCCGGGCGAGCGAATACCGGCCATGCTCGCCAGGTACGGGGTGAAATAGGCGAACAGGGTGAAGTGCCCGCCGAGCAACAGGATCGATACCAGTTGCGCGAGCCACAGCGCGGGCTGGCGCAACTGCCGCAGGTAGCCTTCGCGGCCGGGCAGGTCGCCGGCCTGGCGTTGCGGCAGGTAGCGCCAGAGCAGCAGGCACAAGGGCAGCGAATAGACCGCGATGCCGGCGAAGATCCAGCGCCAGCCGAACCAGTCGCTGATCTGTACGCCCAGTGGCACGCCGAACACCAGCGAACCGCTGATGCCCATGAAGATCAGGCCGATCGCCCGGCCGCGCTGGGCCGGGGCGGCCAGCTCGGCGGCGAGCAGGCTGGCGAGGACGATCAGCAGCCCGCAACAGGCCGACATTCCCAGGCGAGCCAGGAGCAGGCCGAGATAGCCCGGAGCGAGGGCGGCGAGCGCGTTGCTGAGGGCGAACAGCAGCAGGGTCGCCAGCAGCAGGCGGCGGCGTTCGATGCGCCGGGTCAGCCAGCCGAGCAGCGGTGCGGCGAGGGCGAAGCCGAGGGAGAACAGGGTGGTGAGCTGGCCGGCCAGGCTGATGGAGACCCGCAGGTCTTCGGCCAGGGGCGGCAGGATGCCGATCAGGATGCTTTCCGCCAGGCCGGCGGCGAAGGTGGTCAGGGATAGCAACAGCAAGCGAAGGTCCATGGCGGCTCCGATTCCCGGTAAGGGGTTTCGGGCGGTGGAATGCCTTCGGTTATCCCTGGTGATTGAGGTAAGACAGCGGACAGGGTAGAGCAGCGCGCGGCGGCCCGGCAAGTCCGCCGGGCCGGATGGCCCGACGGCAGGGAAGGCTGCTCAGCCGATGCTGATCGGCGGCAGTTCGGCCAGCTCGACGCTGAGCTTCTCTTCCGGCGCCATGATCTCCGCTTCGCCGTCGACCACCTGCTTGCCTGCCTGGTTGAACACCCGCGTGGCCATGCGCACGCGGTTCTTCGGCAGCTTCTCGAGGACTTCCAGTTCGACCTTCAGGTCGTCGCCGAGCTTGACCGGACGGGTGAAGCGCAGGGTCTGGCCGAGATAGATGGTGCCTGGGCCGGGTAGCACGGTGGCGATCGCCGCGCTGATCAGGGCGCCGCTGAGCATGCCGTGGGCGATGCGTTCCTTGAACTGGGTGGTGGCCGCGTAGGCGGCATCCAGGTGCACCGGGTTGCGGTCGCCGGAGACTGCGGCGAACAACTGCAGGTCGCGCTCGGCGATGCTGCTGGTGTACTCGGCCTTTTGCCCGACCTCTAGCTCGGCGTAGGGAATGTTCTGGACCTGGCTCATGTTCTCTCCTTTGTCGAATGATCCCGGCGGTGGCGCAGGGCCTGTTCCAGCCAGTCGATCAGGTCTTGGGTGACCGCGTCGCGGTTGCTCTCGTTGAACAGCTCGTGACGGGCCTCGGGATAGGTCTTCAGGGTCACCTGGCGCAGCCCGGCGCCGCGCAGGGCGTCGGCCAGGTCGCCCAGGCGCCTGCCCTGGCTGACCGGGTCGCGTTCGCCGCCGATGACCAGCAGCGGCAGGCCGGCATCGATCTGCCGCAGGTGGGTGGGCGGGGTGATATCGGCCAGGCCGCCGAGCAGGTCCATCCACAACTGGTTGCTGCAGCGGAAGCCGCACAGCGGGTCGGCCACGTACCTGTCGACTTCCTGCGGATCGCGACTGAGCCAGTCGAAGGCCGTGCGATTGGGCTTGAACGCCTTGTTGAACGAGCCGAACGAGAGGAAGTCGATCAGCGCGCTCTTGCCCAGCGGCCCCTGGCGCCAGCGCTCGAAGCGGGCGATCAGGCGGGCGACCCGGTAGAGCGCTTGCGGCTGGTAGTTGGAGCCGGAAAGGATCGCCCCTTGCAGGCTGCAGCTGTGGTGCAGCAGGTAGGCCATGGAGATGTAGCTGCCCATGCTGTGGCCCAGCAGGAAGATCGGCAGTTCCGGGTGCTGCTGGCGGATATGGTGGTTCAGGCTGGCCAGGTCGCCGACCACCTTGCCCCAGCCGCCCTGGTCGGCGAAGTGGCCCAGCTCGTCGGCTTCGGCGGTCCGGCCGTGGCCGCGCTGGTCGATCGCATAGAAGTGGTAGCCGGCAGCGTTCAGCGCGGCGGCGAGACGCTCGTAGCGACCGGCGTGCTCGGCCATGCCGTGGGACAGCATCACCGCGCCGACGGCCGTTGCGCTCGGCCAGTGGCGGGTGTACAGCGGGGTTTCGTCGCTGGCGGGGAGCCAGTAGGCAGCGGCGGGCATGTTCGTTCCTTGTGCCGGGCGGACGCGTTCCGGCGCATTCTAGCAGCGTGCGCGGTTTCGTCCCGGAAAAGCGCCACCCTTGGGCACGGGCCGCTCTGGAATGGCGGGCGGCGAAGAGCGACAGGCTGGAGATTCACACTATCAATAAGGGCAGGAGGAGTATTTGCGCTGTCCGATGCAACTGCTAAGTTGCCCGATACCCCGCACACGCGGGCCAGACCCGCTCAGGTAAGAGGACAAGAATAAATGCAACCTGAATTCTGGAACGACAAACGCCCGGCCGGCGTACCCGACAGTCTCGACTTCGCCGCCTACCGTTCCGTGGTCGAGGTCTTCGAGCGCTCCTGCAAGAAATTCGCCGACCGCCCGGCCTTCAGCAATCTCGGCGTGACGCTCAGCTACGCCGAACTCGATCGTCTGTCCGCCGCCTTCGCCGCCTACCTGCAGAAACAGACCGATCTCCAGCCCGGCGACCGCATCGCGGTGCAGATGCCCAATGTCCTGCAATATCCCATCGCGGTGTTCGGCGCCTTGCGCGCGGGGCTGGTGGTGGTCAACACCAATCCGCTGTACACCGCCCGCGAAATGCGCCACCAGTTCAAGGACGCCGGCGTGCGTGCGCTGGTCTACCTGAACGTGTTCGGCAAGCTGGTCGAGGAAGTGCTCCCGGATACGCGGATCGAGTACCTGATCGAGGCGCGCATGGGCGACCTGTTGCCGGCGCTGAAGGGTTGGCTGGTGAACAGCGTGGTGAAGTCGGTGAAGAAGATGGTCCCCGATTATCGCTTGCCCCAGGCGCTGCCGTTCAGGCAGGCCTTGAAGCAAGGCCAGGGCCATGCCCTGCAGCCGGTCAGGGTCGGCCTGGAGGATGTCGCCGTGTTGCAGTACACCGGCGGCACCACCGGGGTCTCGAAGGGGGCGATGCTCACCCACGGCAACCTGGTGGCGAACATGCTGCAGGTCCACGCCCAGCTTTCCCAGCTCGGCAAAGATGGCCTGCCGCTGATGAAGGAGGCGCAGGAGGTGATGATCGCGCCGCTGCCGCTCTACCACATCTATGCCTTCACCGCGAACTGCATGTGCATGATGGTCAGCGGCAACCATAACGTGCTGATCACCAACCCGCGCGACATCCCCGGTTTCATCAAGGAACTGAAGAAGTGGCGTTTCTCCGCGCTGCTCGGCCTCAACACCCTGTTCGTCGCGTTGATGGAGCACCCCGGGTTCAAGGACGTCGATTTCTCCAACCTGAAGCTCACCAACTCCGGCGGCACTGCACTGGTCAGCGCCACCGCCGAGCGCTGGAAGGGCGTCACCGGCTGCACCGTGGTGGAAGGCTATGGCCTCACCGAATGCTCGCCGGTGGTGACCACCAACCCCTACGGCGAGCAGGCGCGCCTGGGCACGGTGGGGATTCCGGTCGTGGGCACGGCGCTCAAGGTGATCGACGAGCAGGGCAACGAGCTGCCTGTCGGCGAACGTGGCGAACTCTGTGTGAAAGGTCCGCAAGTGATGAAGGGGTACTGGCAGCGTCCCGAGGCCACCGAGGAGATTCTCGATGCCGAAGGCTGGCTGAAGACCGGCGACATCGCGGTGATCGACGAGGACGGCTTCGTGCGTATCGTCGATCGCAAGAAGGACCTGATCCTGGTCTCTGGCTTCAATGTCTACCCCAACGAGATCGAAGACGTGGTGATGGCCCATCCGAAGGTGGCCAGTTGCGCGGCGGTGGGTATTCCCGACGAGAAGTCCGGCGAGGCGGTGAAGCTGTTCGTGGTGGCCCGCGACCCCAGCCTGTCGGTCGAGGAGCTCAAGGCCTACTGCAAGGAAAACCTCACCGGATACAAAATTCCGCGACAGATTGTGCTCAAGGATGCATTACCGATGACGCCTGTGGGTAAAATCCTCCGTCGTGAGCTGCGCGAAATCGCCTGATAGCCTTACAAGGCTCTGAAACGGGCATTTGCCGGGGACAGGAAAGACCGTGACCGAGACTAATGTCTCGGTCATTTTTTTGACCGAATAGGTCATGTTTGGTGCTGGTCTGCCTCTGGCAAAGCTGATAATCTCGGCGCGCCTAATAGCCCTGGGTCCAGGGTTAGCGAGCAGATCACAACAAGATGCCGCCATGAGCGGTGAAGATTAGCTGTTGCTTAGGAGTGGGCTTCCATGATCGAAAACTTCTGGAAGGACAAGTACCCAGCGGGTATTGCTGCCGAGATCAATCCCGACCAGTACCCGAACATCCTGTCGGTACTGAAGGAGTCCTGCCAACGTTTTGCCACCAAGCCCGCGTTCACCAACCTGGGCAAGACCCTGACCTACGGCGAGCTGTACAAGCTGTCCGGCGACTTCGCCGCCTACCTGCAGCAGCACACCGATCTCAAGCCCGGCGACCGCATCGCCGTCCAGTTGCCCAACGTCCTGCAATACCCGATCGTGGTCTTCGGCGCCATGCGCGCCGGCCTCATCGTGGTCAACACCAACCCGCTGTACACCGCGCGCGAACTGGAACACCAGTTCAACGACTCCGGCGCCAAGGCGGTGGTCTGCCTGGCCAACATGGCCCACCTGGTCGAGGGCGTACTGCCGAAGACCGGCGTCAAGCAGGTGATCGTCACCGAAGTCGGCGACATCCTGCCGCCGCTGAAGCGCTTCATCGTCAACTTCGTGGTCAAGCACATCAAGAAGATGGTGCCGGCCTACAGCCTGCCGCAAGCCACCAAGCTGACCGACGCGCTGGCCAGGGGCGCCGGCAAGTCGTTCCAGGAAGCCGCGCCGCAGGCCGACGACGTCGCCGTGCTGCAATACACCGGCGGCACCACCGGCGTCGCCAAGGGCGCCATGCTGACCCACCGCAACCTGGTGGCCAACATGTTGCAGTGCAAGGCGCTGATGGGCGCCAACCTCAACGAGGGCTGCGAGATCCTCATCGCGCCGCTGCCGCTGTACCACATCTATGCCTTCACCTTCCATTGCATGGCGATGATGCTCACCGGCAACCACAACATCCTGATCACCAACCCGCGCGACCTGCCGTCGATGCTCAAGGACCTCGGCCAGTGGAAGTTCACCGGCTTCGTCGGCCTGAACACCCTGTTCGTCGCCCTGTGCAACAACGAGACCTTCCGCAAGCTGGACTTCTCCGCGCTGAAACTGACCCTCTCCGGCGGCATGGCACTGCAGCTGGCCACCGCGGAGCGCTGGAAGGAAGTCACCGGCTGCGCCATCTGCGAAGGCTACGGCATGACCGAGACCGCGCCGGTGGTATCGGTCAACCCGTTCCAGAACATTCAGGTCGGCACCATCGGTATTCCGGTGCCCTCGACCCTGTGCAAGGTGATCGGCGACGACGGCCAGGAAGTGCCCCTGGGCGAGCGCGGCGAACTCTGCGTGAAAGGCCCGCAGGTGATGAAGGGCTACTGGCAGCGCCAGGAAGCCACCGACGAGATCCTCGACGCCGATGGTTGGCTGAAGACCGGCGATATCGCGATCATCCAGGAAGACGGCTACATGCGCATCGTCGACCGGAAGAAGGACATGATCCTGGTCTCCGGCTTCAATGTTTACCCGAACGAGCTGGAAGACGTGCTGGCGACCCTGCCGGGCGTCCTGCAGTGTGCCGCGATCGGCATCCCCGACGAGAAGTCCGGCGAGTCGATCAAGGTCTTCGTGGTGGTCAAGCCGGGGGCGACCCTGACCAAGGAACAGGTCATGCAGCACATGCATGACAACCTGACCGGCTACAAGCGGCCGAAGGCCGTGGAGTTCCGCGACAGCCTGCCGACCACCAACGTCGGCAAGATCCTGCGCCGCGAACTGCGCGACGAAGAGCTGAAGAAAGCGGGCCAGAAGTAAGTCCGCCGTTGCCTGAAGAAGCCCCGCCGATGCGGGGCTTCTTCGTTGCAGGCAGTCGGTTGCGGGGTGAGCGGGCCTGTGCGGACGTGCCTGCAGCGCATCACCTGCCGGAGGAAACCCCCATGGCCCGCCTCGATCCTGCCCTGGCCGAAGAAATACGCCGTCTGCCGATCAGCCGGCGTCTGGAACTGATCCAGGCATTGCTGCATCGCGCCGGCCCCGAGGTGGAGCGCCAATGGCTGCGAGTGGCCGAGGATCGCCTCGCCGACTGCCGGGCGGGCACCGCCGATGCGCTGCCGCTGGCCGAGATGCTCAAGCGACTGGGGCGCTGAGAGGGCCATTGCCCACCAGCAGCGTCGGCCGTATCGCGGCAGCGAGCGTTAACCGGGATTCGTCCTCTTCCGCTCAAATCTGCGACAATTCCGAATATTTTTCGCCTCGGCAGTGGCCGGAGCTTCTTCCCGTCCTCCGCGACTGCGGCACGCTCACAGCATTCGAAAAGCCTAGATGACCGACCAGACTCCTTCCCTCGACCAACTCGTCCGGCGCCTCGACCAGGCCCAGATCAGCGACCGCCACCGCTTGCGCCGGCAGCTCCACGAACTGCGCAAGCAGCCCGACGACGCGCGCCTGGCGCAGTGGGTCGAGCGCTTCCAGGCCTCCTGCGCCAAGGTCGAGGCGCGGCGCGCCAGCGTGCCGGCGATCCGCTACGACGACAGCCTGCCGATCGCCGCCAAGCGCGACGAGATCAAGGCCGCCATCGCCGCCCACCAGGTGGTGGTGATCGCCGGCGAGACCGGCTCGGGCAAGACCACCCAGTTGCCGAAGATCTGCCTGGAGCTGGGGCGCGGCATCCACGGCCTGATCGGCCATACCCAGCCGCGTCGGCTGGCGGCGCGCAGCGTGGCGACGCGGGTCGCGGAAGAGATCGGCACGCCGCTGGGCGCGCTGGTCGGCTACCAGGTGCGCTTCGAGGACCAGAGCGACGACAGCACCCTGGTCAAGCTGATGACCGACGGCATCCTCCTGGCCGAGACCCAGCATGACCGCTACCTGGAGCGCTACGACACGCTGATCGTCGACGAAGCCCACGAGCGCAGCCTGAACATCGACTTCCTCCTCGGCTACCTGAAGACCCTGTTGCACCGGCGTCCGGACCTGAAGCTGATCATCACCTCGGCGACCATCGACCTGGAGCGTTTCTCCCGGCATTTCGACGGCGCCCCGGTGATCGAGGTTTCCGGCCGCACCTATCCGGTGGAGACCTGGTACCGGCCGCTGGCGGCGGAAACCGACGAGGAGGGCAACCGGGTCGAGGACGACCTGTCGGTGGACCAGGGCATCCTCGCCGCCCTCGACGAGATCGCCGCCCACGAACGCGAGGTCGGCAAGCGGCCCGGCGACGTGCTGGTGTTCCTCCCCGGCGAGCGGGAGATCCGCGACGCCGCGGAGATGCTGCGCAAGGCCAACCTGCGCCACACCGAGGTGCTGCCGCTGTACGCACGACTGACCCCGGCCGAGCAGCAGAAGATCTTCCAGCCGCGCCCGGGACGCAAGATCGTGCTGTCCACCAACGTCGCGGAAACCTCGCTGACGGTGCCAGGCATCCGTTACGTGATCGACAGCGGCACCGCGCGGATCAGCCGCTACAGCTACCGCGCCAAGGTCCAGCGGCTGCCCATCGAGGCGGTGTCGCAGGCCAGCGCCAACCAGCGCAAGGGCCGTTGCGGACGGGTCGAGCCGGGCATATGCGTGCGTCTCTACAGCGAGGAGGACTTCAACGCGCGTCCGGCCTTCACCGACCCGGAAATCCTCCGCACCAACCTGGCCGCGGTGATCCTGCAGATGCTGCACCTGCGCCTCGGCGACATCGAGGCGTTCCCCTTCATCGAGCCGCCGGACGGCAAGGCGATCAAGGACGGCTTCACCCTTCTGCAGGAACTGTCGGCGGTCAACCGCGAAGGCCAGCTGACCCCGCTGGGGCGCCAACTGGCGCGCCTGCCGATCGACCCGAGGCTGGGCCGCATGCTGCTGGAGGCGGCCCAGCAGGGTAGCCTCGAGGAAGTGTTGACGGTGGCCAGCGCGCTGTCCGTGCAGGACCCGCGCGAGCGTCCGGTGGAGCGGCAGCAGGCCGCCGACCAGGCGCACGCGCAATGGAAGGATCCGGATTCCGACTTCGCCGCGCTGATCAATCTCTGGCGTGGCTTCGAGGAACAGCGCCAGGCGCTGGGCTCCAACGCCCTGCGCAGCTGGTGCCGGAAGAACTTCCTCAACTACCTGCGCCTGCGTGAGTGGCGCGACGCCCACCGCCAACTGACCTTGATCTGCCGCGAACTGAAGCTGCCGTTCGGGCGTCCGGCCAAGGCCGAGGCGCGCAAGCCGGAGGCGAAGAAAGGCGCGTCGGCCGACAACGAACGCGAGGTACCGGGGATCGATTACGCGGCGGTCCACAAAGCGATCCTGTCCGGCCTGCTCAGCCAGATCGGGCAGAAGGCCGAGGAAGGCGACTACCTCGGCGCTCGCCAGCGACGTTTCTGGATCCATCCGTCCAGCGGCATCGCTCGCAAGCGCCCGCAATGGATCATGGCCGCGGAACTGGTGGAGACCACCAAGCTGTTCGCCCGAATGGTCGCGAAGATCGAGCCGGACTGGCTGGAGCCGCTGGCCGGGCACCTGATCAAGACCAACCACTTCGAGCCGCACTGGGAGAAGCGTCGCGGCCAGGTGGTGGCGTTCGAGCAGGTCACCCTCTACGGCCTCATCGTCATCGGTCGACGTCCGGTGCACTATGGTCCGATCGACCCGCCGGTGGCGCGCGAGCTGTTCATCCGCGAAGGCCTGGTGCGCGGCGAGATCAACAGCCGCGCCAGGTGCCTGAGCGCCAACCGGCAGTTGCTGGAAAAGCTCGACGAGCTGGAAGCCAAGGCACGCCGGCGCGACATCCTGGCCGACGAGGAAACCCTGTTCGCCTATTACGACGCGCGCCTGCCGGCGGATATCTACCAGACCGCCAGTTTCGAGAAATGGTACGCCCGCGAGCGGCAGAACCAGCCGGACCTGCTGCTGATGCGCGAGGAAGACGTGCTGGCCCGCGAAGCCAGCGAAGTCACTGCGGCGCAGTACCCGGATCGCCTGCGCCTGGGCGATCTGCACCTGTCGCTGAGCTACCAGTTCGAGCCCGGCACCGCGCGCGACGGCGTCACCGTGCGGGTACCGGCGCCGCTGCTGCCGCAATTGCCGGCCGAACGCATCGACTGGCTGGTGCCCGGCCTGCTCTACGACAAGGCGGTGGCGCTGGTGCGCAACCTGCCGAAGGCGATCCGCAAGAGCTTCGTGCCGGTACCGGACTTCGTCCGCGCCGCCCTGGAGCGCATCACCTTCGGCGAAGGTTCGCTGCCGCAGGCGCTGGGCCGCGAGCTTCAGCGCATGACCGGCGTGCGGGTAGCCGATGAGGCCTGGGCCGAGGCGGCGACGCAGTTGGACGATCACCTGCGGATGAACATCGAGGTGGTCGACGCCCAGGGCAAGTTCCTCGGCGAGGGCCGCGACCTGGCCGAACTCACCGCGCGTTTCGCCGAAGCCAGCCAGGCGGCCCTGGCGATACCCCAGGTCGACAAGGAACAGCAGCGTCCGGTGGAGGCCAAGGCCTTTGCCAGCGTCGCCGAGAAGGCCCAGCAGAAGGTCGCCGGATTGTCGATGACGGTATACCCGGCGCTGGTGGAGGAGCAGGGCGAGGTCAAGGAAGGGCGCTTCCCGACCCAGGCCGAGGCCGACTACCAACACCGCCGCGCCCTGCAACGACTGCTGTTGCAGCAACTGGCCGAGCCGGCCAAGTACCTGCGCGCCAAGCTGCCGGGGCAGATCGAGATGGGTCTGCTGTACCGCGAGCTGGGACGGGTCGAGGCGCTGGTCGAGGACATCCTCCTGGCCAGTCTCGACAGTTGCGTGCTGCAGGGCGAAAGCCTGCCGCGCGACGGCGCCGCCCTGGCCGCGCTGGCCGAGCGCAAGCGCGCTGCCTGGAACGAGCACGCCGAGCGCCTGGCACGCCTGGTGCTGGATATCCTCAAGCTCTGGCACGGCCTGCAGAAGCGCTTCAAGGGCAAGGTCGAGCTGGCCATGACCGTGCCGCTGAACGACGTCAAGGGCCAACTGGCCAACCTGGTGTATCCGGGGTTCGTCCGCGCCACCCCGCTGGAGTGGTTGAAGGAGTATCCGCGTTACCTCAAGGCCATCGAGCAGCGCCTGGACAAGGTCGCCGGCCAGGTCCAGCGCGACCGGGTGTGGAGCGGCGAGCTGGGCGAACTCTGGGCGCAATACCAGGCGCGCCTCGCCAAGCACGCCCAGGAAGGCAAGCGCGACGCCGAGTTGCAGGTGTATCGCTGGATGCTGGAGGAGTACCGGGTCTCGTTGTTCGCCCAGCAACTGGGGACCCGGCTGCCGGTCTCGGACAAGCGCCTGGCCAAGCAGTGGAGCCAGGTCGAGGGCTAGTTCCAGGGATGCCGCGCGAAATGAAAAAGGCGCGCCGGTCGAAACCGGCGCGCCTTTTTCGTTCTGGTCCGATCAGTCGCGCAGGTTCAGTGCGCGACGGATGGTGAAGAACAGGTCGGTCTGGTCGGTCAGGCCGGTGACATTGGCGGCCTGCGGGCCGTAGGCGGCGATGCGCAACTGGGTGCCGGTGTGCTCCTGGGAGCCTTCCTCGGAGTTGCCGTAGCTGATCGCCAGCGGCGCGCCGTCCTTGGTCGTGAGCAGTTGGGTCAGCCCCGGCGCGGCGGTTTCCGGCGGGATGATCTGGCTGGAGTGGGCGTGGTCGGCGGTGACGATCACCAGGGTCTCGCCATCGGCCTTGGCGAAGGCCAGGGCCTTCTGCACGGCTTCGTCGAGGTCGACGGTCTCGCCGATCTGGCCGCACGGATTCGCGGCGTGGTCCTGCTTGTCGATGGACGCGCCCTCGACCTGCAGGAAGAAGCCGTTCGGATTGTCCTTCAGCAGCTCGATGGCCTTGCTGGTCATTTGCGCCAGGGTCGGGATGTCGGCGGTGCGCTTCGGGTTCGCCTCGCAGCTCACCGCCGGCTGGTTCAGGTTGCCGTGGTAGGTGGCGGTCGGACCGAGCCAGCGCACTGGCATGTTGCCCGGCGCGAACAGGCCGATCAGCGGCTGCTTCTGGTTGGCGCGGCGCACGGCTTTCAGCTCGTCGAGGTTCTCGACGATCCGGTAGCCGCGGGCTTCGGCCTGGGTGCGGAGGGTCTTGCCGGCATAGCGGCCAGCCTTGGCGGTTTCCGCGAAGGTCGCGGCGCCGCCGCCGAGGACCACGTCAGGGCGGGTCTTCAGCCATTGCTCGGTGATCGAGCCGGCGCCGCCGTTCTCCAGGGCATTGCTCGGGCACTGCTTGCTGGTGGCTTCGGGGCCGTAGCACTTGCGAGCGGTGACGTGGGCGAGCAGGGCGGCCGGGGTGGCGTCCTGCAGCTCGGCGGTGGAGACGTTGCCGGTGGCCTTGCCGTTGAGCTTGGCCAGCTCCAGCAGGTTGCGGTGTGGCTGTTCGTGGATATCCACGCCGATTGCGCCGTTGTACGACTTGACCCCGGTGGTCCAGGCGGTGGCGGAGGCGGCGGAATCGGTCACGTAGTCCGGCAGGCCGCTGTCCTTGTGCAGGGAGTAGTGGGTGTACTGGCCGGTCAGCGGCAGCGCATCGATACCCTTGAAGTAGCCGCCCGCGCCGCGCGCGTAGTTGCGCGCCACGGTGATCTCGGAGTCGCCCATGCCGTCGCCGATCAGCAGGATCACGTTCTTCGCCTTCTTCTTCGACAGCGACTGCTTCAGGGCCTGGGTCAGGTCCTGCTCGACGCGCCGTGCGCCGCCGTATTCGCTGAGTTCGCCACGGGCCTGGCGGTTGAACAGCGACGGATCGTCCTGGCGCGCCTGGGCCGGCAAGGCGCTGCCGAGCACGGCCATGGAGACGGCAAGAGAGAGGGCGAGGGGATAACCTGGGGTCATGACGCATTTCCCTATGTTGAGGAGGTGGCTGTGCGAGACGGCGGGGCCATCCGGCGAGTGCTACGAAAGTAGGGAAGGGTGATGACGGGCTTGTGACAATTTCTTTCGAAGTGTGTGGAGCACGCGACGCATCACGTCGTGACGAGCGGAGAGCGAGCCGGTATGGTGCGCAGGTCTATTCCGGTTCGTTCAAGGAAAGCCTCCATGAGTCTGCACGGCGTTTACGATTCCCAGAACATCTTCGCCAAGATCATTCGCGGCGAAGCTCCCTGCTACAAGGTCTACGAAGACGAGGACGTGCTCGCCTTCCTCGATCTGTTCCCGCAGTCCTACGGGCATACCCTGGTGATTCCCAAGCACGCCGAGGCGCGCAACCTGCTCGAGATCGATGCGCAGAACCTGGCCAAGGTCATGGCCGTGGTCCAGCGCCTGACCCGCGCCCTGGTCGAGGAGGTGCAGCCGGACGGCGTGCAGGTCGCCCAGTTCAATGGCGCCCCCGCCGGGCAGACGGTCTTCCACATCCATTTCCACATCGTCCCGCGCTTCAGTGGCGAGAACCTCGGCATCCATGCGGCGAAGCAGGGCGACCCGGAAGTGCTCGCACAACTTCAGGAGCGTTTGGCGCAGCGTCTGCAAGGCTGATTGCGCAAGGGCCGGCCCGGGACGGGGGCGGTCCTTCGCTCGTTGGATTTCTCTGAAATATTTTGTTACATACTGTCGAGAGTCAGGCGCGCCGCGGTTTTCCGGCGATGTGCG
>NZ_KV813334.1:0-71287 GCF_001813645.1 Pseudomonas sp. HMSC063H08 | reverse complement strand
AAGTACTGGCCCTTGACCGGAGGCACGAACTCGCCGCCGATGTAGTTGCCGTAGCGGGCCTTGAAGGAAACGATGGCGCCTTCGCTACCGGGATGGGCGTAACGCATGATGGTATCTCCTGGCTCTTGTGCTTATTAGGGGAGGACGCGCTGTCGCGCTTGTCGTAAGCCTGGAGCAAGGACCGGGCCAGAGTGGCGAAAGGCCCGGAGTAGAGCGTCCTGGAGGTTTCGCAGGGGAGCTTGCGAACGCTCCCTGTCACGCGGGCGGGACGCTCGTGAGTGACACTCTGTACCGTTTTCGGCGCAGCGCATGACTCATCGGTCAGTCCGTCGTTGCATTGCGCCCCGCCCTGTTGGATGCTGCACCGATAGCCGTCCGGAGAGTCGCGGACCGATCCACCGCGCCCAGGCAAGAGACGGCCCGTCCCTCGCGGAGAACCATAACAATGCCTGCCAGTTCCATGAGCCGCCACGCGCGGCAAGTGCTGACCGTCGCCCAGGGCAAGATCCCGCCGGGCGGCCCTGCGACCGATCCGTCCATCGCCCGCTCCTGGCTGCGCTGCCTGGAACAGCACCATCTCGATCCCGGCCAGCCGATGGCGCCGATGGTGCTGGAGCACGCGCGCATGCTCGAACGCCGCGAGCGCCTGCAACAGGTGCTGGAGATCGCCGATGGCGAGATGCACAGCCTCTACCAGCAGCTTTCCGGCAACGACCACGCGGTACTGCTCACCGATGCCCGCGGGGTGATCCTCAATTGCGTCAACGCCGACGCCCAGCGCCAGACCTTCGAACACGCCGGCCTCTGGCTCGGCGCCGACTGGAGCGAGCCCTGCGAAGGCACCAACGGCATCGGCACCTGCGTGGTCGAGCGGCAGGCCCTGACCATCCAGCAGGAAGAGCACTTCCGTAGCCGCCACACCGGCCTGACCTGCTCGGCGAGCCCGGTGTTCGATCCGCAGGGCGAGCTGATGGCGGTGCTCGACGTGTCTTCGGCGCGCCAGGAAGTCTCGCGGCAGAGCCAGTTCCACACCATGGCGCTGGTCAACCTGTCGGCGAAGATCATCGAGGGCTGCTATTTCCTCCGTCGCTTCGAGGGCTCCTGGCTGCTGCGCTTCCATGTCCAGGGCGACTATGTCGGCCTGTTCAGCGAAGGGCTGCTGGCCTTCGAGGAAGACGGGCGGATCCGCGCGGTGAACCAGAGCGCGCTGAACCTGCTCGGTTGTCCGCGCCAGCGCCTGCTCGGCCAGCCGGTGGAGACCTTCTTCGATTGCCGTCTCGACGACCTGCTCGGTCGCGCCTCGCCGCAACCCAGCGCCAGCTGGCCGCTGCGCACCCGCGAGGGACGGACCCTGTACGCCATGCTGCGCGGCGCGCCGCGGGCGATACCCCAGGGCCTGGCGGTGCCCCCGGCAGCGAAGCCGGCGCCTGCCGCGCCCGGCCTGTGCCTGGGCGACGCCGAGCTGGCCGCCGATTTCCGCCGGGCGCTGAAGGTCTACGCGCGCG
The DNA here is from genome assembly GCF_001813645.1 of Pseudomonas sp. HMSC063H08. NCBI lineage: Bacteria > Pseudomonadati > Pseudomonadota > Gammaproteobacteria > Pseudomonadales > Pseudomonadaceae > Pseudomonas > Pseudomonas sp. HMSC063H08. The sequence goes on along the minus strand of NZ_KV813334.1, from coordinate 69,782 downwards.
ACGTGCCGCTGCTGCTCAACGGCGAGACCGGTTCCGGCAAGGAGGCCTTCGCCAAGGCCGTGCACCTGGCCGGCCCGCGCGCGGAACAGGCGTTCGTCGCGCTGAACTGCGCGGCGATCCCGGAAACCCTGATCGAGAGCGAACTGTTCGGTTATCGCGGCGGCAGCTTCACCGGCGCGCGCAAGGAGGGCATGCGCGGCAAGTTGCAGCAGGCTGACGGCGGCACCCTGTTCCTCGACGAGATCGGCGACATGCCGCTGGCCTTGCAGACCCGCCTGCTGCGGGTGCTGGAAGAGCGCCGGGTAGTACCGCTGGGCGGCGAGCCGGAGGATGTCGACGTGCGCCTGATCAGCGCTACCCACCGCGACCTGGCCGAGCTGGTCGCCGATGGACGCTTCCGCGAGGATCTCTACTACCGCCTCAATGGCATGGTCGTGAGCCTGCCGCCGCTGCGCGAGCGCAGCGACCGCGAGGAGCTGCTGGACTACCTGCTGGCCGAGGAAGCCAGGGGCCAGCGCATCCAGCTCGACGGCGAGGTTCGCCAGGGCCTGCTGGCCTACCGCTGGCCGGGCAACGTCCGGCAGATGCGCACGGTGCTACGGACCCTGGTGGCACTCTGCGAGGACGGCCGGGTCGGCCTGCGCGACCTGCCCGCGGATATCCGCCAGGCCCTGGCGGTGCTGCCGCCCGCCGCAGCGGCGCCCGCCCCGGCCGCGGGCAACAGCCTGGACGACGCCGAGCGAGCCGCGTTGCTGGCGGCGCTGGATGGCCAGCGCTGGCACGTGAGCCGGGTGGCCGAGCAACTGGGGATCAGCCGCAACACCCTGTATCGCAAGCTGCGCCGGCACGGCCTGGTGCGCGGTCAGGCCTGACGGGCGGGACGGCTCCAGGCGGGCCGCCGCGAGGCCGGCGGGAACCCCGCCGACGCCGCGTCGTCTGATGCCGCGACGCCGGGCGGCCGGCGCCTCCGCTGTGCTAATCTGCCGCCCATTCACAGCGCCTTCGACGGCTTGATCTGCAGGAGTCTGCATGCACATCCACGTACTCGGCATCTGCGGGACCTTCATGGGCTCGCTGGCCGTGCTGGCCAAGGAACTGGGCCACCGGGTGACCGGTTCCGACGCCAACGTCTACCCCCCCATGAGCACCCAGCTGCAAGCCCAGGGCATCGAGCTGATGCAGGGCTACGATCCGGCCCACCTGGAGCCGGCGCCGGACCTGGTAGTGATCGGCAACGCCCTGTCGCGCGGCAATCCGGCGGTGGAGCATGTCCTGAACAAGGGCCTGCCCTACGTTTCCGGCCCGCAGTGGCTGGCCGACCACGTGCTGCAAGGACGCTGGGTGCTGGCGGTGGCCGGTACCCACGGCAAGACCACCACCACCAGCATGCTCGCCTGGGTTCTGGAGCACGCCGGCATGAGCCCGGGCTTCCTGATCGGCGGGGTGCCGCAGAACTTCGGGGTTTCGGCGCGCCTGGGCGGTACGCCGTTCTTCGTGGTCGAGGCCGACGAGTACGACAGCGCCTTCTTCGACAAGCGCTCGAAGTTCGTCCATTACCGCCCGCGCACGGCGATCCTGAACAACCTGGAATTCGACCACGCGGATATCTTCCCCGACCTCGCGGCCATCGAGCGGCAGTTCCACCATCTGGTGCGCACTGTGCCGGGCGAGGGCCTGATCATTCGCCCGAGCGCCGAGAAAGCCCTGGAGCGCGTACTCGGGATGGGCTGCTGGACCCCGGTGCAGACCACCGGCGAAGGCGGCCAGTGGCAGGCGCGCCTGCTCGCCGAGGACGGCTCGCGCTTCGAGGTGCTGTTCGACGGCATCGTCCAGGGCGAGGTGGACTGGCCGCTGACCGGCCTGCACAACGTCGCCAACGCCCTCGCCAGCCTGGCGGCGGCGCGCCATGTCGGCGTGATGCCCAGCCAGGGCGCGGCGGCGCTCAGCGAGTTCCGCAACGTCAAGCGGCGCATGGAGAAGGTCGCGGAGGTCCGGGGCGTGACCCTCTACGACGACTTCGCCCACCATCCGACCGCCATCGCCACCACCCTCGACGGCCTGCGCAAGCAGGTTGGCGCCGATACCCAGGTGATCGCCATCGTCGAGCCGCGTTCCAACTCGATGAAGCTCGGCGCTCATCGCGACGGCCTGCCGGACAGCGTGCGCCAGGCCGACCAGGTGCTCTGGTACGCGCCGCCGAACCTGGGCTGGGACCTGGCCGCCACCGCCGCGCAATGCGCGATACCGTCGCAGGTCTGCGATACCCTGGAGGCGATCATAGAGCAGGTGCGCCAGCAGGCCAGGCCCGGCGCGCAAGTGGTGATCATGAGCAACGGCGGCTTCGGCGGCTTGCACGGCAAGCTGGCCGCGGCGCTGGCCGAGTGAGGGGCGCGATGAGCGGTCCGGAACGCATTACCCTGGCGATGACCGGCGCCTCAGGCGCCCAGTACGGCCTGCGCTTGCTCGATTGCCTGGTGCAGGAAGAGCGCGAGGTGCACTTCCTGATCTCCAAGGCCGCGCAACTGGTGATGGCCACCGAGACCGACGTGGCCCTGCCGGCCAAGCCGCAGGCGATGCAGGCCTTCCTCACCGAATATTGCGGTGCCGCCGCCGGACAGATCCGCGTGTTCGGCCAGAACGACTGGATGGCGCCGCCGGCCTCCGGCTCCAGCGCGCCCAATGCCATGGTGATCTGCCCGTGTTCCACCGGCACCCTGTCGGCGGTCGCCACGGGGGCCTGCAACAACCTCATCGAGCGCGCCGCCGATGTCGCCCTGAAGGAGCGCCGGCCGCTGGTGCTGGTGCCGCGCGAGGCGCCGTTCTCCAGTATCCACCTGGAAAACATGCTCAAGCTGTCCAACCTCGGCGCGGTGATCCTGCCGGCGGCGCCGGGCTTCTACCACCAGCCGCAATCGGTGGAGGACCTGGTGGACTTCGTCGTCGCGCGAATCCTCAACACCCTGGGGATTCCCCAGGACATGCTGCCGCGCTGGGGGGAACAGCACCTTGTCAGCGACGAGTAGGGTGCTGCTACTGGTCCTGGCGGTGCAGTTAGGCGGTTGCGCCACCGTGCGCACCCTGGATGCGGCCAAGCCAGGGGCGCCGGTGGTCTACGCCGGCACCCGGCTGGACTGGTACAGCCTGCACGGCGGCTGCTGCCCAATGGAACGCTTCGGCGCGGAGGCGCCGGCCCATCCGGGGCTCGACCTGCCGGGCAGCGCGCTGCTGGACACCCTGTTGCTGCCGTTCTCGCTGGCCACCGCCATCGGCCTCAACCTCGGCGTCAGCGGCGGCATGTAGGGCGGGACCCGCCCGCGGCTCATTTCCCCAGCTTGCGCAGTTCGTCGGACTCGACGATGCGCACGCCCTTGCCTTCCTCCAGCGCCAGGCGCCAGAGCGCGCGGGCCAGGTCGCAGGCCTCGATGCCGTGGTACTTGCCGGGAAGGATGCGGGCGATCGGCGCGGCGAGGATCTCGGCCAGGCGGAATTCCTCGCGCGGGCCGAACAGCAGCGATGGCCGGGCGATGGTCAGCTGTGGCCAGCCCTGTTCCTGCAGGGCCTGCTCCAGTTCGCCCTTGACCCGGTTGTAGAAGATCGACGACTTGGCGTCGGCGCCCAGGGCGCTGACCACCAGGTAATGCCGGGCGCCCATCTCCAGCGCGCGCTTGCCCACCGCCAGCGGCAGGTCGAAATCGACCGCGCGGAAGGCCTCCTCCGAGCCGGCTTCCTTGATCGTGGTGCCGAGGCAGCAGAAGGCGGTATCGATGCTGCCGTTGAGTTGCGGCAGCAGCTCGGCCAGCGGGCCGACCGGGTTGTCCAGCCGCGGATGCTCGGCCAGCGCCTTGCGGGCAGGGGCGATGACCTTGGCCAGGGTCGGCTCGCTCAATATCCGATCCAACAGGTGCTCGCCGGTAAGACCGGTCGCGCCGGCGAGCAGAACGCGCTTGGGCGTCGAGTGCATGTGTGTTTCTCCCCTTCCACACCAATGAGCGTAGTGCGCGGCGTATCTATTTGCCCGCCGCGCCCTCGCCGGTTTTTCCTTCCCGGGACGCGAGCGCGCGCTCGGCTTGCTGCCCCCGCAGCGTCCGCCAGTGCGCGAGCACGCGTTCCGGTAACCAGGCTTGCGGTTCCGAAGCTTCGAAACCTTCCTCCTTCTCCCTTTGACGCACTTCCTCTTTCGCCAGTTCGAACGCTTTGGACAGATCGTCGGTGCGGTTCAGCGCATTGGCCAGCAAGGCGCGGCCGAAATAGGTGAAGTCGGCGTCGTCGGAACAGCCGAACGAGACCCGGTCGGCACGCGCGGCGGTCAGGATCAGGGTACGTTCGTCTTTCAGCGGCGGGATGAAGCCCCCGCTGTAGCAGGCCGATACCACCAGCACCTTGTCGCGCTGGCGCAGCGGCGCGAGCAGTTCGGCCAGTTCCGCGGCCGGCAGGTCGCCGAGGTTCAGGCCGGGCATGTCCAGGGCCAACTGGTGGTCGCTGGAGCCGTGGCTGGTCAGGTAGATGAAGACCAGGTCTTCCGGCCCGCTGCGTTCGGCCAGGGTGCGCACGGCGCGGGACAGGCTTTCCCGGGTAGCCAGCGGGCGGTCGCCGAAGTGGTCGCGGTGGTTGACCAGGCGAATCACGCCACGAGCGGCGAAACGCTGGCCGAGCAGGTCGCCGGCGTAATCGGCCTCGCGCAGGAACACGCCCTGGCGGCCATCGCCGCCCAGGCTCAGGGCATAGAGTTCGCTGGCCGGCGTCGAGGCCGGGATCTTGCGCAGTTCTTCGTCGAGCAGGCGACCCTGGGCCAACAGGCCGATTTCCAGGGTGTCGGGCAGGGCCTTGCCGGCGGCGTCGCGGATGCGCTTGCCGTCGGCCCAGAGTCCCTGCTCACGGCTGCCGTCGGCGCGGTCCAGGGTGCCTTGGCCGGCATAGGCGCCGGCGGCGAAGCCGCCTTCGTAGCGGGTGCCGTCCAGTTGTTCGAGCAGGCCCTGGCCATGGAAGCGCCAGAACTGGAAACCGCCGCGGTAGCGGCTGCCGTCGGCGCCGAGAAGCTCGCCGGGGCCGTTCAGCGCGCCTTCGCTGAAGCGGCCGATCCAGACATCGCCGCTGGCGCTTTCGTAGCGCCCCTGGCCATGGAACTGGTTGTCCTTGAACTGGCCGACGTAGCGGTCGCCATCGGGCCCGCTCCAGCGCCCCTTGCCGTTCAGTTGCCCGTCGCGGAAGGTACCGGCGTACTGGTTGCCCTGGCTGTCGCTGAAGCTGCCTTCACCTTCCAGGCGACCCTGGCGGAAGCTGCCCTGGTAGCGGCTGCCATCGCTGCCGTCCAGCGTGCCCTGGCCGCTGTACAGGCCCTTGCGGAAACCGCCGCGGTAGCGAGTGCCCTGTTGTTCCAGGCTGCCTTCGCCATCGAACAGGCCCTGGCGGAAGCCGCCCTGGTAGACACTGCCATCGGCCATCGCCAGGCGTCCCTGACCGTCGAACAGGCCGGCCGCGAAGCCACCGCTGTAGCGGCTGCCGTCGGCACCTTGCCAGGTGCCATGGCCGTGCAGCAGGCCATGCTCGAAGCGGCCGGCGTACCAGGCGCCGTTGTCGTAGTCCAGCCGGCCCTGGCCTTCCAGGCGCCCGTCCACCAGCTCGCCGCGATAGCGCGCGCCGTCCGGCAGGCGCGCATCGGCCGGGAGCAGCGGTTCGCCCTCGCCGCAGGCGGCGAGCAGGATGACCAGGGCGGAGCAGAGCGAGAGAGACCTGGCGGGGCGAAGCATGCGGCGTTCCCGATGAGTGGTTCGGTCCGAGGGTGGAGGGGAGACAGTGTGGCGGAAAAATCGTTGCCTGGCAGTAGGGTATTTCCCTGCCGGCCTAGAGCGCCCCCGCGAGCGGGGGCTTTTGGAGGGGGAGAGGGGCGCGAAGGCGCCTGGCCGTCAAGCGAACGGCAACGCTCGCTGGGGCGGGCTCAGACGAAGCAGAGGCTGAGGGTCTCGGCGATGTAGGCGGGTTTCTCCTGGCCTTCGATCTCCAGGGTGGCGCGCGCCTTGATCAGCCACTGGCCGGGATTCTTCTCGTTGACGTCGAGCAGGGTCAGGCCCAGGCGGACCCGCGAGCCGACCCGCACCGGCTGGATGAAGCGCACCGTATCGAGGCCGTAGTTGACCGCCATCTTCAGTCCTTCGGGAAGCACCAGCAGGCCTTCCATCAGCTTCGGGATCAGCGACAGGGACAGGAAACCGTGGGCGATGGTGCCGCCGAAGGGCGTCTTCGCCGCTTTCTCCGGATCGACGTGGATGAACTGGTGGTCGCCAGTGCATTCGGCGAACTGGTCGACCCGCTCCTGGTCGATGGTGAGCCATTCGGAATGGCCGAGATCCTTGCCGACATAGTCCTTGAGCGCTGCTACGGGTACGAATGGCATAAGTCCTCCGGGAGGATGGCTGTTGTTCTCATGGTGCAGGAAGATCAGCACGCGTTGGCGACCGGGTCAAGAAACCATCGGCCTGGCGAATATCGCGTCATGCGGTGCCGCGACTGCGACTGATGGATAGGCGAGGAGCGTGCCAATGTCCCGGCGGGCTGGGCATAATGGTCGGCCCTTGCTGGAGGTGCCCATGTTGCTTCGTGGTCTGACCTGGCTGGTGCTGTTCCAGTTGCTCGGCACAGGTCTGAACGTTCTGTTGTTGCCCATGCTGCCCGGTCCGATCATCGGCCTGGTGCTGCTGTTCGGTTATTTCCTGGCGCGTGGCGAGGTCGGCAAGCCGGTCAACGAGGCGGCCGGCTCGTTGCTGCGCTACCTGCCGCTGCTGCTGGTGCCGGCGGCGGTCGGGGTGATGGCCTATGCGCGGGAGATCGCCGCCGACTTCTGGGCCATCGTCGGCGCGCTGGTACTGTCGCTGGTGCTGTCGTTCCTGTTCGCCGGCTGGATGATGCAGAAGCTCATCGATCGCCAGCAACGTCGCCGGGAGGAGTCCTGATGGCCTGGCAGGCCGCCCTCGAGGCGGTGATCCACCATCCGCTGTTCGGCGTCGGCGTGACCCTGGGCGCCTACCAGTTGGCCCTGGCCGCCTATGAACGGACCCGCTGGGTGTTCCTGCAGCCGGTGCTGGTGTCGATGCTGGTGGTGATCGGCGTACTGCTGCTTTGCGGCATCGACTACGACGAATACAGTGCCAGCGCCAAGGTCCTGACCATTCTCCTCGGCCCCGCCACGGTGGCCCTGGCGGTGCCGCTGTTCCTCAACCTGCGGCGTATCCGCCAATTGTTCTGGCCGACCCTGCTGACCCTGGTGGTCGCCGGTACGCTGGCGACGGTGCTGGGCATCGCATTCGGCTGGCTGTTCGGTGCCGAGCCGCGGATGCTGATGAGCATGGCGCCGAAGTCGGTGACCTCGCCGATCGCCATGCTGGTGGCCAGCCAGATCGGCGGCGTGGCGGCGCTGGCCGCCGTGTTCGTACTGATCACCGGGGTGCTCGGGGCGATCCTCGGGCCGGAGCTGCTGCGCGCCATCGGCGTCCGGCACCCCGCCGCGCAGGGCATGGCGCTGGGCATGACGGCCCACGCGGTGGGCACTTCGCGGGCCTTGCAGGAAGGCGAGGAGTGCGGCGCCTTCGCCGCCCTGGCGATGAGCCTGATGGGCGTTGCCACCGCAGTGCTGCTACCGTTGGCGGTAGCGCTGGTTGCCTGACGATGCCCGAGGAGTCGCGATGAAGTTGCCGTTGTTTCCCCTCAACGCCGTGCTGTTCCCCGGTTGCCGCCTGGACCTGCAGATCTTCGAGGCGCGCTACCTGGACATGATCAGCCGCTGCATGAAGCAGGGCACCGGTTTCGGCGTGGTGACCATCGGCGAAGGGCGGGAGGTCGGCGAAGCGCCGAGCCGCCTGGCGATGGTCGGCTGCGAGGCCTCGGTCCGCGACTGGCAGCAGCGCCCGAACGGCCTGCTGGGCATCCGCGTGGAGGGCGGTCGGCGTTTCCAGGTGCTGTCGGTGGAGGTCCAGGCCGACCAGCTCAGCGTTGGCGAGATCGAGTGGTTCGAAGACCTGCCGGAGCAACCCCTGACCTACGAACACAACGATCTCGCCGCGTTGCTCAGCGTGCTGGCCGAGCATCCGATGGTGGCCGCGCTGGAGATGGGCGGCGAGCCCGGCGGCCAGCAGGACCTGGCCAACCAGTTGGCCTACCTGCTGCCGTTCGATACCGAACGCAAGCTCGAACTGCTCGCCCTGCCCGACGCGCAGATGCAACTGGCGCGGATCCAGGTGCTGCTGGAGCACCTGCAGGGCGAGTTGGGTATCGACTGAGCGCCAACCCTCACAGCGGCCGGTAGCGCGCAATGGCTTCCGGCAGGGCCCAGCCGGCGGCGATCGCCAGGGTCGCCACGCAGACCGGCAACAGCAGCCACCAGACCCGTTGCGGCAGCGCCGGCAGCGACTCGCGGCGCTGGCTCAGCCACAGGCTGGCGGCGCAGACCGTAGTGGCGAGCAGGGCGCCGGCGACGATGTCCGACGGCCAGTGCACGCCAAGGTAGACCCGCGACAGGGCGATGCTCAGCGACGGGATCACCGCCAGCAGTACCCAGGTCAGGCGCCAGCGCGGCGGTTGCTGGCGGCTGGCGAGGACGCCCAGGGTGAGGAAGAAGGCGAAGGACGCCGAGCTGTGCCCGCTGGGGAAGCTGAAGCTGCTCAGCGGTTCGGCCAGCACTTCCGGGCGGGCGCGGGCGAACAGGGTCTTCAGGGTCTGGTTGGCCAGCGCGGTACCCACCAGGGTGCCGATGGCGAAGATGGCCGGACGCCATTGCCGGGTCAGCAGGAGGATACCGCCGAGCAGCGCGCCGGCGATGAACTGGGTGCGGAAATCGCCGAGCCGGGTGACCACCACCATCACCGGGTTCAGGTCGGCGTTGCGGTGCTCCTGGACCAGCGTCATCAGGCCCTGGTCGAGGTCCTGGAGGTACGGCCAGGCGACGGTCATCGCCAGCAGCAGGACCAGGCTCAGCGCGGCCGCCACAGCGGTTGCCCAGCGTTTGCGTCGCAGGCTGGCCTGGACTACCACGCCGACCAGCACCGCCAGGCAGGCCGCGACGATCCCGGCTTCGCTCCAGAAGCCTTCCGGCAACGGCAGGCGCAGGGCTGCGCCGGTGGCCCAGCCGGGCAACAGGTAGGCGACCGCCCAGCCGGCGGCGGCAATCAGCGAAACGCCGAGAAAACGGCCGAACGGCATGTCGAGCATGCCGGCGACCATCGGCAGCATCGGCCGCAGGGCGCCGATGAAGCGGCCGACCAGCAGGCTGGCGATACCGTAGCGCTCGAAGTACACCTCGGCGGCGGTGATCCACTGCGGATGGCTGCGCAGGCCGGGTAGGCGGCGGATGTTCTGGTGGAAGCGGCGGCCGATCCAGTACGAGCTGAGGTCGCCCAGCACCCCGCCGGCGTAGGCCAGCAGCAGGGTTTCGCCGAGGCTGAGGGCGCCGCTGCCAGCGATCACCGCGACGCCGAACAGCAGCACCACGCCGGGCAGGACGATGCCGACGATGGCCGCGCATTCGAGGAAGGCGATGAGGAAGATGGCCAGCCCCAGCCACTCGGGGTTGGCGGCCATCCAGGCGTTGAAGCTGTCGAGACTCATTGCAGGTGCGGGTCCTGGTGTCCGAGTAGATGATAGTCGCGCCCGGCGACCTGGCCGCGGCGCAGTGGGTTGCGGGTGCAGAAGGCGGCGAAGGCGGCATCGACGAAACGGTACGGCAGGTGTTCGTCGCGCCCCTTCGGAATGCCCAGCCGAGCGGCCTGGATCACCTGGCTGGGGCGCTCGCCGACATCGTCGACGAACAGTCGCTGCGGATCGAAGCGCTGTGCGTCCCACTCCGGCACCTTCAGCCCCATGGCCTTGCACAGCAGGGTCTGGCCGGCGCACAGGCGGCCGATCTCGCGGGGCCGGCCCTGGCTGTCCGGGTTCAGGCTCTGCATCCGCTCCAGCGCCGCGTGGTCGCTGATGCGATCCAGCCAGGGATGGCCGGACTTGATCAGCACCGCATTGCCCGGCCCGCCGGCGCTGAAGTTCAGCGAGTCGCCGCCGCGCGCGTAATACATATAGATGTGCCCGCCGTCGAGGAACAGTGCCTTGCGCTTCTCGGTGTAGCCGAGCGAGGCGTGGCTGCCTTTCTCCTCCAGGTAGTAGGCCTCGGTCTCGATGATTCGCGCCGCCAGCCAGAGATTGCCCTGGCGATGGCGGATCACCTTGCCCAGCAGCTCGCGGGCGACCAGCAACGCATCGCGGTCGAAGAAGGTGTCGGGGAGTGGCCGGGCGTCGGGCCAGGGCAAACTAAGGATGGGATCGCGGGACATGGGATTGTCGCTGGGACCATGGCAGTCATAGGCTGGCGAATGATAACAACAAGAGCCTGAATCATGGTTGAACGAGAGCGTGTCGACAGTGCCCACATCACGCCCAGCGCCCATTACACTGGCTACGTCTGGTTCCGCCATCGACTCGCCGAACCGGCCTTCGCCACCGTCTTCGGCCGCTGGGTACACGGCTTCGTCGCGCCGATCAACTGGGGCGCGCAGCTCGGTTTCGGGCTGAACATCGAGGATTTCCTGTTACAAAGACACCTCATGATCGACGCGCGCCTGACCCAGGCCGTCGAACGCGAGGGAGTGGTCCAGGTGGTGGAAATGGCCTGCGGGCTCTCGCCGCGCGGGCGACGCTTCCGGCAACGCTATCCACAGTTGCGCTACCTGGAGGCCGACCTGCCGCCGATGGCCGCGCGCAAGGCGGCGCTGCTTCGCGATCAGGGTTGGCTGGGTCCGGAGCACGCGGTGGCGGCTGTGGATATCCTCGCCGAGGACGGCGAGCGCAGCCTCGCCGCGCTGTTCGCCGGGCTCGACCGCGAGCGCCCGCTGGTGGTGATCACCGAGGGGCTGGTGAACTATTTCCAGCGCCCGGTGATCGAGGCCTTCTGGAGTCGCCTGGCGACCGAACTTAAACGCTTTCCCCAGGGCACTTACCTGACCGACCTCTATCCCGATCTCCGCGAGCACCCGCGCTACCGGCAGATCCGCTGGGGAGTGGGGATCATCGGGCGGCTGACGCGGGGAAGCTATCCGTTGCACTACCGCAATGCCGCGGAAATCGAGGCGGCCTTCGCCCGCTGCGGCTTTGCCTCCACCCTGGTGCTCGACCCGCAGCGCGAAGGCGCCGCCCTGGGCTTGCCGCAGGGACGCCTGCCGAGCCTGGTGCGGGTGATCGAAAGCCGCACGGCATAGCCGCCTTTCAGGCGACCTCCGCTCGCTGCCAGGCGGCGAGGAGGTCGGCCAGTCCGGCGCTGGCCGCCGGATCGGAGTGCGGGAAGATGAAGGCGAAGCCGCCGGCGGTCGAACGCAGGGGCAGGATGTCCAAGTCCGCCAGGCCGTCGTAGCACAACCGCCAGCCGCGTTGCGGGCGGGATTCGGGCAGCTCGGCGTGCAGCCGCCCGCCGAAATAGCCGAGTTCCACCAGTTCCGCCGCATAGACGCCGAGCTGCGGATGTTCCAGCCGAGCGTGCCCCTGGGCTGGCCGATGGCGGACCTCGAAGCGTCGCTCCAGGCCGAGCAGGCGCGTGCGCGGGATCCGCGTGCTGCCCTCGGCGCGCTCCGGCAGCGCCTCGCCGCGCAGGAACGGGCCGTAGAGCCGGGCGCAGGCCTCGCGTCGTTCGAACTGGGCAAGATGGTCGGCGTCGTGGATCAGGGCGAACTCGGCGTTCCCGCAGGCATGGGCGAACACCGCATGTTCCCAGGGCTGGGTGAAATGGTCGTACTCGCCGGCGAGTACCAGGGTCGGGCAGGTCGGGTGCCGCTCGAAGCCGCCGAAGGCCAGCAGGCGCCGGCTATTCTGCCGGTAGCGTTCGATCTCCGCCACGGTCAGGCGTTGCAACTGGCGCAGCATGGCCTTGCGAAATACCGGGGAGACGCCGGTACGTTCCAGCTGTAGCGGGTTGATCAGGCCGGTCAGTACGCCGTGGGCGAAGGCGCTCTGGTCGCCCTCGTCGAGCCGGGCCAGCGCTTCTTCCAGCAGCAGCCGCGCACCGGGGCGGCCGAATGCGGTGATGCCGGCCAGTAGCAGGCGCGCGCAGCGGCGCGGATGGCGGGCGGCGAACAGCGCGGCCAGGGCCGAGCCGTAGGACAGGCCGATGGGCATCAACGGCGGCAGGCCGAGCCGTTCGGCGAAGGCCGCGATCAGGTCGGCGAGGTCTTCCAGGCTCAGTTCCGCCGCCAGTTGCAGGTTGCCGCCCTGGCTCGGCAGGTCGAGCAGGATCACCGGGTGCTCGGCGAGCAGTTCGCTGACCTCGCCGGCGAACGAGCGGAAGCTCTGGAAGGCGCCGCCCAGCAGGAGCACCGGCGGGCGCGGGTCGTCGGCGCGGGCGGCGAAGGCCTGGTAGCGCAGTTGCCAGCCGTCTAGAAAGAGGATATCCGGTTCGCTGCTCAGCGACTGCGCGCTGTAGTCGGTACGGTAGCGCATGGCGAGGCCCCGCGGTGTGTGCGTCGTTATTGTTGTTCTGCCGAGCGGGTGCCGGTGGGTGGCAGCGGCCAGGCTCGCTTCGAAGGTAAACAGAGGTAGCAATTTTGTTTACCTATCCTTCGGCCGGCGCCTGCGCCCGGGTGTCACCGTCTCGCGCACAGGCCCAGGCGCAGCGGGGCCGCCGCGTTACCGCCGGGGGCCGCGGAACGCACTGTCTACCGACCGGCTGTTGCGGCTGGGCGCGCCGGGGCTGGCTCGCTATAATCGCGCATTTCCCTGACGCCAGATGCCGAGACCATGACCGAGTCCGTCCTCGACTATATGAGCCGCCTGGGCCGCGATGCCCGCGCCGCCTCGCGGTTGCTCGCGCGCGCCGCCACCGCGCAGAAGAACCGCGCCCTGCTGGCCGCGGCCGATGCGCTGGACGCCGCCCGCGCGGAGTTGTCCCACGCCAACGAGCAGGACCTCGCCGCCGGCCGGGCCAATGGCCTGGAGCCGGCGATGCTGGACCGCCTGGCGCTGACCCCGGCGCGCATCGACGACATGATCGAGGGCCTGCGCCAGGTCGCCACGCTGCCCGACCCGATCGGCGAGATCCGCGACATGCGCTACGTGCCCTCGGGCATCCAGATCGGCAAGATGCGCGTGCCGCTGGGCGTGGTCGGGATCATCTACGAGTCGCGGCCGAACGTGACCATCGACGCCGCCAGCCTGTGCCTGAAGTCCGGCAACGCGACCATCCTGCGCGGCGGCTCCGAGGCGATCCACTCCAACCAGGCGATCGCCCGCTGCATCCAGCAGGGCCTGGCCGAGGCCGGCCTGCCGGCCGCCGCCGTGCAGGTGGTGGAAACCACCGACCGCGCCGCGGTCGGCGCGCTGATCAGCATGCCCGAATACGTCGACGTGATCGTCCCGCGCGGCGGCAAGAGCCTGATCGAGCGCATCAGCCGCGAGGCCAAGGTGCCGGTGATCAAGCACCTGGACGGCATCTGCCACGTCTACATCGATGTCGCCGCCGACCTGGACAAGGCGATTCGCGTCGCCGACAACGCCAAGACCCAGCGCTACGCGCCGTGTAATACCATGGAGACGCTGCTGGTGCATGCCGGTATCGCCGAGCGGGCGCTGCCGCCGCTGGCCACGATCTACCGCGAGAAGGGCGTGGAACTGCGCGGCGACGCCGCGACCCGCGCGCTGCTCGGCGCAGACGTGCTGGAGGCTACCGAGGAGGACTGGCGTACCGAGTACAACGCGCCGATCCTGTCGATCCGCATCGTCGACGGGCTGGACGCGGCGATCGAGCACATCAACACCTACGGCTCGCAGCACACCGACGCGATCATTACCGAGAACTTCAGCGATGCGCGGCGTTTCCTCGCCGAAGTGGATTCCGCTTCGGTGATGGTCAACGCCTCGACCCGCTTCGCCGACGGCTTCGAGTACGGCCTCGGCGCCGAGATCGGGATTTCCACCGATAAGCTGCACGCCCGCGGCCCGGTCGGCCTGGAAGGCCTGACCAGCGAGAAGTACGTCGTCTTCGGCGACGGTCACGTGCGCACCTGATGGGCAAACGTATCGGCCTGTTCGGCGGCACTTTCGACCCCGTGCATATCGGACATATGCGCAGCGCCGTGGAAATGGCCGAGCAGTTCGCCCTCGACGAACTGCGCCTGCTGCCCAATGCGCGGCCGCCGCACCGGGAAACCCCGCAGGTGTCGGCCGCGCAGCGGTTGGCGATGGTCGAGCGGGCGGTGGCGGGAGTCGAGCGATTGACGGTCGATCCCCGCGAACTGAAGCGCGACAAGCCGTCCTACACCATCGACACCCTGGAGTCGGTGCGGGCGGAACTGGCGGCCGACGACCAGTTGTTCATGCTGATCGGCTGGGATGCCTTCTGCGGCTTGCCGACGTGGCACCGCTGGGAGGCGTTGCTGGATCACTGCCACATCGTCGTGTTGCAGCGTCCGGATGCCGACAGCGAGCCGCCGGAGTCGCTGCGCGACCTGCTGGCGGCGCGGAGCGTGGCCGACCCGCAGGCCCTGAAAGGGCCGGGCGGGCAGATCACCTTCGTCTGGCAGACGCCGCTGGCGGTGTCCGCCACCCAGATCCGTGCGCTGCTGGGTGCCGGGCGCTCCGTGCGTTTCCTGGTGCCGGACGCGGTATTGAACTACATCGAGGCGCACCACCTGTATCGTGCGCCACACTGATAAAGAAACAGAGACCGACTCAATGCAAACCGAACAACTCGTCCAAGTGGCCATCGATGCCCTGGAAGACCTCAAGGCCCAGGACATCGTGACCCTCGATGTGCGGGACAAGACCAGCGTCACCGACTACATGGTGATCGCCTGCGGCAGTTCTAGCCGCCAGGTCAAGTCGCTGGCCGACAACGTCCTGACCAAGGCCAAGGAAAACGGCGTCAAGCCCCTGGGCAGCGAAGGCCTGGAGTCCGGCGAATGGGCGCTGCTCGACCTGGGCGACGTGGTGGTCCACGTGATGCTCCCGGCGACCCGCCAGTTCTACGACCTGGAGCGCCTGTGGCAGGGCGCCGAGCAGAGCCGCGCCCAGCACCAGCCGGAAGAGTGACGCCGGCATGCGGTTGCGCCTGATCGCGGTTGGCTCGCGCATGCCTCGCTGGGTCGAGGAAGGCTGGCAGGAGTACGTCAAGCGCCTGCCGGCCGAGCTGTCCCTCGAACTGGTGGAGATCCCGCTCAACACCCGTGGCAAGAACGCCGACGTGGCACGCCTGATCCGTCAGGAAGGCGAGGCCATGCTGGCGCGCGTGCAGCCGGGGGAACGGGTGGTGACCCTGGAGGTCGAAGGTCGGCCCTGGAGCACCGAGCAACTGGCTCGCGAACTGGATCGCTGGCGTCTCGACGCACGCACCGTGAATCTCATGGTCGGCGGCCCGGAAGGGCTGGCGCCGGAGGTCTGCGCGCGCAGCGAGCAGCGCTGGTCGCTGTCGCCGTTGACGCTGCCGCACCCGTTGGTGCGGATCCTGGTCGGCGAGCAGATCTACCGGGCCTGGACCGTATTGTCCGGGCACCCCTACCACAAATAGTCCCCAGTCCCGATGCCGCAGCCGATCCACCTGAAAGACCACGAGAAAGACGCCCGCCTGGTGCGTCGGCGCGTCATCGTCGGGGCGGTGGCGGTGGTCTTGCTGACCCTGGTGCTGGTGGCGCGCATGTACCACCTGCAGGTGACCCAGTACGAGTACCATTCGACGCTGTCGGAGAACAACCGGGTCCATGTGCAGCCGATCCCGCCGACCCGCGGGATCATCTTCGACCGCAACGGCGTGATCATCGCCGACAACCGGCCGAGCTTCAGCCTGACCATCACCCGCGAACGCACCGAGGACCTGCAGAAGACCCTCGACACGCTGGTGGAGATCCTCGGCCTGACCGAGGACGACCGGGCCATCTTCGAGAAGCGCATGAAGCAGGGGCGGCGTCCGTTCGAGCCGGTTCCCATCATGTTCGAACTCAACGAGGAACAGATCGCCCGCATCGCGGTGAACCAGTTCCGCCTGCCGGGCGTCGACGTGGCGACCCAGTTCGTCCGCCACTACCCGCTGAAGGAGCACTTCGCCCATTCGGTCGGGTACGTCGGGCGGATCAACGAGCAGGAACTGAAGAACCTCGACCCGATCAACTACAGCGGCACCCACCATATCGGCAAGACCGGCATCGAGCGCTTCTACGAGAGCGAGTTGCACGGCACCGTTGGCTACGAGGAAGTCGAGACCAACGCCCGCGGGCGGGTGCTGCGGGTGCTCAAGCGCACCGACCCGATTCCCGGCAAGGACATCGTCCTGAGCATCGATAGCCGCCTGCAGGAGGCCGCCGAGAACGCCCTGGCCGGGCGGCGGGGCGCCATCGTGGCGATCCAGCCGTCCACCGGCGACGTGCTGGCGATGGTCAGCCAGCCGAGCTACGACCCCAACCTGTTCGTCACCGGCATCAGCTTCAAGGCCTATGCCGAGCTGCGCGACTCCATCGACCGGCCGCTGTACAACCGCGTCCTGCGCGGGCTCTATCCGCCGGGCTCGACGGTGAAGCCGGCGGTGGCACTGGCCGGCCTCGACGCCGGGGTGGTCACGCCGACCTCGCGGGTCTTCGACCCCGGCTACTACCAGTTGCCCAACTACGACCACAAGTACCGTAACTGGAACCGCTACGGCGATGGCTGGGTGAGCCTGGAGTCGGCGATCTACCGGTCCAACGACACCTATTTCTACGACCTCGCGCACAAGCTGGGGATCGACCGCCTGCACGCCTTCATGAGCCGCTTCGGCTTCGGCCAGAAAGTCGCCCTGGACATGTTCGGCGAAGCCGACGGGCTGATGCCCTCGCGCGAATGGAAGCGCAAGACCCGCCGCCAGGTCTGGTACCCGGGGGAGACCCTGATCCTCGGCATCGGCCAGGGCTACATGCAGGCGACGCCGATCCAACTGGCGCAGATGACCGCGCTACTGGCCAACAAGGGCCACTGGATCCGCCCGCACCTGGCCAAGACCATCGACGGCCAGCCGCCGGTCGACCCCGACCCGATGCCCGACATCGTGCTGCGCGACCCGGCCAACTGGGACCGCGTCGACTACGGCATGCAGCAGGTGGTGCATGGCGCCCGCGGCACGGCGCGCAAGGTTGGCGCCACCTCGGCCTACCTGATCGCCGGCAAGAGCGGTACCGCCCAGGTGGTGGCGATCAAGCAGAACGAGCGCTACGACCGCTCCAAGCTGCTCGAGCGGCACCGCGACCACGCCCTGTTCGTCGGCTTCGCGCCGGCCAACAACCCGCAGATCGCGGTGGCGGTGATGGTGGAGAACGGCGAGTCCGGCTCCGGCGTCGCCGCCCCGGTGGTCAAGCAGGTGATGGACGCCTGGCTGCTCGACGAGCACGGCAAGCTCAAGGCCGAATACGCGGAACCCGTCGCGCCGCTCGCGGCGGCGGTGGCCAAGCCCGAACCCACGGCAGCCGAGCCGGAGGCGCCCGCCCTTGAACAGTAACTTCGACCGCACCCTGTCCAACGAAGACGTGATGCGCCGGCGCGCCAGCCTGTTGCAGCGCCTGCACATCGACGGGATTCTCCTGCTGCTGTTGCTGATCCTCGGCGCCACCGGCCTGTTCGTCCTCTATTCGGCGAGCGGCAAGAGCTGGGACATGCTGATGAAGCAGGCCACCTCGTTCGGCCTGGGACTGGGCATGATGGTGGTCATCGCCCAGATCGAGCCGCGCTTCATGGCCCGCTGGGTGCCGCTGGGCTACCTGGTGGGGGTCGCGCTGCTGGTGGTGGTCGACGTGATCGGCCACGACGCCAAGGGGGCGACGCGCTGGATCAACATCCCCGGGGTGATCCGCTTCCAGCCCTCGGAGTTCATGAAGCTGCTGATGCCGATGACGGTGGCCTGGTACCTGTCCAAGCGCAACCTGCCGCCGGGGCTCAAGCACATGGTGATCAGCCTGGCGATCATCATCACCCCGTTCGTGCTGATCCTGAAACAGCCCGACCTCGGCACCGCCATGCTGATCCTCGCTTCCGGCGGCTTCGTGCTGTTCGTCGGCGGCCTGCGCTGGCGCTGGATCGTCGGCGCGGTGTCGGCGGCGGTGCCGATCGCAGTGGCGATGTGGTTCTTCATCATGCACGACTACCAGAAACAGCGGGTGCTGACCTTCCTCGACCCGGAAAGCGACCCGCTGGGCACCGGCTGGAACATCATCCAGTCTAAGGCGGCCATCGGTTCCGGCGGGGTATTCGGCAAGGGCTGGCTGCTGGGCACCCAGTCGCACCTGGATTTTTTGCCGGAAAGCCACACCGACTTTATCATTGCGGTCCTCGGCGAGGAGTTCGGCCTGGTCGGCGTCTGCCTGCTGCTGGTGCTCTACCTGCTGCTGATCAGTCGTGGCCTGGTGATCACCGCCCAGGCGCAGACGCTCTACGGCAAACTGCTGGCCGGTGGCATCACCATGACGTTTTTCGTTTATGTCTTCGTGAATATCGGTATGGTGAGCGGGTTGTTGCCGGTGGTGGGGGTACCGCTGCCTTTCATTAGTTATGGCGGAACTTCGCTGGTTACCCTGTTGTCAGGGTTCGGGGTTCTGATGTCGATCCATACCCATCGGAAGTGGATCGCCCAGGTTTGAGACCAAGAGTGAAGAACGCAATGCAAGTACTGCGTACATGGGCGGCCAGGGGCGTCCAATGGGTCGGCGTAGCCGGCGTCATTGGCCTGTCCGGGGCGGCCCAGGCGGGGGACTACGACGGCTCGCCGCAAGTGGCCGAGTTCGTCAGCGAAATGACCCGCGACTACGGCTTCGCCGGAGAGCAGCTGATGGGGCTGTTCCGCGACGTGAACCGCAAGCAGTCGATCCTCGATGCGATCTCGCGCCCGGCCGAGCGGGTCAAGCAGTGGAAGGAATACCGGCCGATCTTCATCAGCGACGCGCGCATCAGTCGTGGTGTCGACTTCTGGAACAAGCATGCCGAAGACCTGGCGCGGGCAGAGAAGGAATACGGCGTGCCGGCCGAGATCATCGTCTCGATCATCGGCGTGGAAACCTTCTTCGGCCGCAACACCGGCAGCTACCGGGTGATGGACGCGCTGTCCACCCTCGGCTTCGACTACCCGCCGCGGGCCGACTTCTTCCGCAAGGAGTTGCGCGAGTTCCTCCTGCTCGCCCGCGAACAGCAGGTCGACCCGCTCAGCCTGACCGGCTCCTACGCCGGCGCCATGGGCCTGCCGCAATTCATGCCGAGCAGCTTCCGCGCCTACGCGGTGGACTTCGACGGCGATGGCCACATCAATATCTGGAGCGACCCGACCGACGCCATCGGTAGCGTCGCCAGCTACTTCAAGCAGCACGGCTGGGTCACCGGCGAGCCGGTGGTCTCGGTGGCCGAGATCAACGACGAGAGCGCCGAGAGCGCGGTGACCAGGGGCGTCGACCCGACCATGAGCCTGGGCGAGCTGCGTGCCCGCGGCTGGCGCACCCACGATGCGCTGCGCGACGACCAGAAGGTCACGGCGATGCGTTTCGTCGGCGACAAGGGCATCGAGTATTGGGTCGGTTTGCCGAACTTCTACGTGATCACCCGCTATAATCGCAGCGCCATGTATGCCATGGCGGTTTATCAGCTGGCGGGCGAGATTGCCCGCGCGCGAGGTGCCCATTGAGCAAGCGTGTCCGCTCCTCCCTGATCCTGCCCGCCGTCTGCGGCCTCGGGCTGGCGGCCGTGCTGTTGAGCAGTTGCTCCAGCAAGGCGCCCCAGCAGCCGGCCAGGCAGGCGGGCATTTCCGGGCCGGGCGACTATTCCCGTCCGCATCGCGACGGCGCCCCCTGGTGGGACGTCGACGTGTCGCGGATCCCCGATGCGGTGCCGATGCCGCACAACGGTTCGGTGAAGGCCAATCCCTACACCGTGCTGGGCAAGACCTACTACCCGATGAACGATGCGCGGGCCTACCGGATGGTCGGCACCGCGTCCTGGTACGGCACCAAGTTCCACGGCCAGGCCACCGCCAACGGCGAGACCTACGACCTCTACGGCATGACCGCCGCGCACAAGACCCTGCCGTTGCCGAGCTACGTGCGGGTGACCAACCTGGACAACGGCAAGAGCGTGATCGTCCGCGTCAACGACCGCGGCCCGTTCTATTCCGACCGGGTCATCGACCTGTCCTTCGCCGCGGCGAAGAAGCTCGGCTATGCCGAGACCGGCACCGCGCGGGTCAAGGTCGAAGGCATCGACCCGGTGCAGTGGTGGGCCCAGCGCGGCCGGCCGGCACCGATGGTCCTGGCGCAGCCCAAGCAGGCGGTGGCCCAGGCCCCCGCTGCGACGCAAACTCAGGCGGTGGCGATGGCCCAGCCGATCGAGACCTACACCCCGCCGCCGGCGCAGCACGCGGCCGCCGTGCTGCCGGTGCAGATCGACTCAAAAAAAAACGCTTCATTACCAGCCGATGGCCTGTATCTCCAGGTGGGCGCCTTCGCCAACCCGGATGCAGCGGAGCTGCTGAAGGCCAAGCTGAGCGGCGTGACGGCTGCGCCGGTGTTTATCAGCTCGGTCGTACGCAACCAGCAGATTCTGCACCGGGTGCGGCTGGGACCGATCGGTTCGGCGGACGAGGTTAGCCGCACCCAGGACAGCATCCGCGTGGCCAACCTTGGCCAGCCGACGCTGGTACGCCCCGACTGAGCGCCTACTCACGCAGGGAATTCCCGCAAGGGATTGTTTGACCATTGGTAGAACCAGAGAGACGGATGAACATCACCACTATCGCGAAACGCTTGTCACTGCTTGTCCTGTTCATCGCCCCTACGGCTGGCTGGGCTGCTGAATCCATGGTTCCGGCGCCGCCGCAACTGGCCGCCAAGTCGTACGTCCTGATGGACGGAGAGAGCGGCCAGGTTCTGGTCGAGAACAACGGCGACCAGCGCCTGCCGCCGGCCAGCCTGACCAAACTGATGACCGCCTACATCGCCACCAAGGAGATCGAGGCCGGCCGCATCGGCGAGAACGACCTGGTCACCGTCAGCGAACATGCCTGGCGCACCGGCGGTTCGCGGATGTTCATCAAGGTCGGCAGCCAGGTATCGGTGAGCGACCTGCTGCATGGCATCATCATCCAGTCCGGCAACGACGCCAGCGTCGCCCTGGCCGAGCATATCGCCGGCAGCGAAGACGCCTTCGCCGACATGATGAACACCACCGCGCAGAAGCTGGGCCTGACCAACTCCCACTTCATGGACGCCACCGGCCTGCCCAACCCGGACCACTATTCCTCCGCCCGCGACATGGCGGTGCTGGCCCGCGCGATCATCTACGGCGAGCCGAGCCACTACGCGATCTACGCGCAGAAGGAATTCCTCTGGAACAACATCAAGCAGCCGAACCGCAACCTGCTGCTGTGGCGCGACAAGACCGTCGACGGCCTGAAGACCGGCCACACCGACGAAGCCGGCTACTGCCTGGTGGCTTCCGCGGTACGCGACGGCCAGCGCATGATCGCGGTGGTGTTCGGCACCAACAGCGAGCAGGCCCGCGCCGCCGAGACCCAGAAGCTGCTGACCTATGGCTTCCGCTTCTTCGAAAGCCGCAACTTCTACAAGAAGGGCACCGAGCTGACCAAGGGCCTGGTCTGGAAGGGTTCCGAGCATGAAGTGAAAGCCGGCCTCGCCGAAGACCTGACCATGACCCTGCCGCGCGGCCAGATGCAGAAGCTGCAGGCCAGCATGGTCCTGGAGCCGCAGCTGATGGCGCCGATCCAGCAGGGCCAGGTGATCGGCAAGGTGGAAGTGAAGCTGGACGACAAGGTCATCCGCAGCGCCGACCTGGTCGCCCTCAACGCCGTCGAGGAGGGTGGTTTCTTCCGCCGCCTGTGGGATAGCATCCGCCTGTTCTTCTACGGTTTGTTCAACTGACCGACCGGCGCCCGCCCGCTCACGAGGCCAGCGGGCGCCCGTCCCCGCGGACCACGGGTCCGCCGCCGCCATGACCGATACCCCTGACGTTCAACCCCCGAAAATCGAATTCCCCTGCGAGCGCTATCCGATCAAGGTGATCGGCGACGCCGGCGAAGGTTTCTCCGACCTGGTCGTGGAAATCATCCAGCGCCACGCGCCGGATCTCGACGTCGAGACCCTGGTGGTCCGCGACAGCAGCAAGGGGCGCTTCCTCTCGGTGCAGGTGCTGATCACCGCCACCGATGTCGACCAACTGCAAGCCATCCATAACGACCTGCGCGCGACCGGACGCGTGCACATGGTGCTCTGATGGGACTCGAGCTGGGCTTCCGTGAGCTCGGCGAGGTTCCCTACGAACCGACCTGGCATGCCATGCAGCGCTTCGTTGCCGAACGCGACAAATCGGTAATGGACGAAGCCTGGCTGTTGCAGCACCCTGCGGTCTTCACCCAGGGGCAGGCCGGCAAGGCGGAGCATGTGCTGTTCCCCGGCGACATCCCGGTGATCCAGGTGGATCGCGGCGGCCAGGTGACCTACCACGGCCCCGGCCAGTTGGTCACCTACCTGCTGCTCGATGTCCGCCGCCTGGGACTGGGCGTGCGCGAGCTGGTCAGCCGGATCGAGCAGAGCCTGATCGGCCTGCTGGCGTCCTATGACGTGCAGGCCGTGGCCAAGCCGGACGCGCCGGGTGTCTACGTCGACGGGGCGAAGATCGCCTCCCTCGGCCTGCGCATCCGTAACGGCTGTTCCTTCCATGGCCTGGCGCTGAACCTGGACATGGACCTGCGACCGTTCCAACGAATCAATCCCTGCGGCTACGCCGGGATGCCCATGACCCAACTGCGCGACCTGGTTGGGCCGGTGGATTTTGCCGAGGTGTGTACCCGATTGCGCGCTGAGCTCGTCTCACGCCTTGGCTACGCTGAACAGAAGACCCTTACGGGCGGGATCGAACTGACATGAGCACTGTTGTGGAGAAGTCCGGAGAAGCCAAGCCGGGCAAGGTGGAAGTCGGCGTGAAGCTGCGCGGCGCGGAAAAGGTCGCGCGGATTCCGGTGAAGATCATTCCCACCGAGGAACTGCCGAAGAAACCCGACTGGATCCGCGTGCGCATCCCGGTTTCCCCCGAGGTCGACCGCATCAAGCAACTGCTGCGCAAGCACAAGCTGCACAGCGTCTGCGAAGAGGCGTCCTGCCCGAACCTGGGCGAGTGCTTCTCCGGCGGCACCGCGACCTTCATGATCATGGGTGACATCTGCACCCGGCGCTGCCCGTTCTGCGACGTCGGCCATGGCCGGCCGAAGCCGCTGGACGTCGACGAGCCGACCAACCTGGCCATCGCCATCGCCGACCTGCGGCTGAAGTACGTGGTGATCACCTCGGTGGACCGCGACGACCTGCGCGACGGCGGTGCCCAGCACTTCGCCGACTGCCTGCGCGAGATCCGCAAGCTGTCGCCGGGGATCCAGCTGGAAACCCTGGTGCCCGACTATCGCGGTCGCATGGACATCGCCCTGGAGATCACCGCCAACGAGCCGCCGGACGTGTTCAACCATAACCTGGAGACGGTGCCGCGCCTGTACCGCTCCTCGCGGCCGGGCTCGGACTTCGAGTGGTCGCTGGACCTGCTGCAGAAGTTCAAGCAGATGGTTCCGCACGTACCGACCAAGTCCGGGCTGATGCTTGGCCTGGGCGAGACCGACGATGAGGTCATCGAGGTCATGCAGCGGATGCGCGAGCACGACATCGACATGCTGACCCTTGGCCAGTACCTGCAGCCGTCGCGCAACCACCTGCCGGTGCAGCGCTTCGTGCATCCGGATACCTTCGCCTGGTTCGCCGAGGAAGGCGAGAAGATGGGCTTCAAGAACGTCGCGTCCGGTCCGCTGGTGCGTTCGTCCTACCATGCCGACCAGCAGGCGCACGGCAACAAGATCGGCTGATCGACGCCGCGCCAATGCCTTCCGACGCCGCGTCCCTGCACAGGGACGCGGCGTTTTTCATTGGGCAGCCACGAAGCCTCTTCGGACGTAGGACGAACAACCGCTTGCGGTTATCCGCCGGCGCGTAGGTGAGTACCGTTTGCGCTCATCCCTGTGCGGTAACGAAGCGACTGCGCTGGCCGAGCTGCCGCACCGCCTCGATCAGTGCCTCGGCCGCCAGGCTGGGTTGGCGCGAGAAGGCGTAGAAACGCGCCTCCGGCAGCGTCGGAAAACCCTGTTCCGGGCCCAGTTCGCGCAGCCCCTCGCGCATCTGGCTGCGCGCCACCACCGTCACGGCGAAACCGGCCAGCGCGGCGGACAGGCAGCCGGCCATGCTGGCGCTCTCGAACACCAGGCGCCAGGGACGCGCAGCGGCGCCGAGGGCTGTAATCGCCGCTTCGCGGTAGACGCAGGGTTCGGGGAACAGCGCCAGCGGCAGCGGTTCGCCCACGGGCAGCTCGATCGCGGTCGCCGCGGCCCAGACCAGCGGTTCCTCCCAGAGCAGTTCGCCGTCGTCTCCGACCCGCCGGCACTGCTTGCCGAACACCACGTCGGTGCGCCCCTGGGCCTGCTGGCGGAGCAGGTCGGTGGTGATACCGACCTTGAGTTCGATGGATGCTTCGGGGTGCCAGCGGCGAAAGCGTTGCAGGACGCGTGGCAGCCAGGCGCTGGCGAAGTCCTCCGAAGCGCCGATGCGCAGGCGGTCGCGGATCGGCGTGCCGTGCAGCCTGGCGCGGGCCTCGCGCTCCAGCTCGACGATGTTGCGGGCATAGGCGTAGAGCGTCTCGCCCGCCTGGGTCAGCTCCAGGCGGCGGGTGGTGCGGCTGAGCAGGCTGACGCCGGCTGTCTGTTCCAGGCGCTTGATATGCCCGCTGACCGCGGAGGGAGTGAGCGCGAGATTGTCCGCGGCGAGGGCGAAGCCGCCACTGTCGACCACTTCGAGAAAGGTACGCAACAACACGATATCCAGGGATTGGGAGGTGGGGACGGCAAGCTCCATGAGGTCTTCCATTCATCTCGTTTCATGAATAGTAGACGCTAACTATTCATGAATCACCCTTGGCAAGCGTCCTAGGATGTCCCTTCGCTTTCTCTTGGAGAGGTCCGATGAGCCGCTATGCCTTCGTTTCCACCGATGTCCTGGATATCGCCTACCTGGAGTGGAATCCGCAGGGGGCGCGCAGCGCCGTCTTGTTGCACGGTTGGCCGGACAGCCCGCATGCCTGGGAAGACCTGGCGGAGTCCCTGGCGGACGCCGGCTATCGGGTGCTGGCACCAGCCCTCCGGGGATTCGCCCCGACCCGCTTTCGCGATGCGTCTACTCCGCGCAGCGGGCAACTGGCGGCTCTGGCTTGCGATCTGCTGGCATTCGTCGACGGCCTGGCATTGCAGCGTCCCCTGCTGGTCGGCCATGACTGGGGTGCCCGCGCGGTGGCCAGTGCCTGCGGACTGCGCGAGGGCTTCGCCTCGCACCTGGTGATGCTCTCGGTGGGGTACGCCAGCAACGATCCGCAGCAAGTTCTTTCCCTGCCGCAGGCCCGTAGCTTCTGGTACCAGTGGTTCATGGCCACGCCACGCGGCGAGCGCGCGCTGCGCGAGGAGGGCGAGGCGTTCGCCCGGCAGATGTGGGACACCTGGTCGCCGCCGGGATGGTATGCCGAGCGCGATTTCCAGGAGGCCGCCCAGGCCTTCTCCGGGCCGGACTGGGTCGCCGTGGTGCTGCACTATTATCGGCATCGCTGGGGCTTCGTCGCGGGGGAGCCGCGCTACGGGGCGGCGGAACAGCGCTTGCTCCCGGCACCGCGCCTGGCGCTGCCGACCCTGGTGCTGCACGGCGGCGCGGATGCCTGCACCCACCCCGACGGCTCCCGCGGACGCGAGCACTACTTCAGCGGGCGTTACCAGCGGCTGGTGCTGGAGGGCGTCGGCCATTTTCCGCAGCGCGAGGCGGCCACCCAGGTGGCGGACGCTATCCTGCGGTTCTGCGCGGATGACTAGGTTCTGGACGCCGCAGCGGCGGATAACGCCCGTGGCGTTATCCGCCCTACGAACCGGTGTGCCGCGAGCGGTCGCGGCGGACGTGGGGTCGTAAGCTCCGCCGGCGGCCCTATGGCGTCCGCAGGCGGTCGAGCAGCGCCGGGGTCGGATAGCCGTCCGCCGGCCAGCCGAACTCCTGCTGGCAGGCGCGGATCGCCTTGCGCGTATTGGCGCCGATGATGCCGTCCACCGCGCCCGGATCGTGTCCGCGGGCGGCCAGTTGCCGTTGCAGCTCGATGCGCTGCGAGCGGCTCAGCGGAACATCCTCCAGTGGCCAGGCGCCGACTATCCGGCCGCCGCCCTTGAAGCTGTCGGCGAGCAGGCCGACGGCCAGGGCATAGGCACTGGAGTTGTTGTACTTGAGGATGGCGCGGAAGTTGTGCAGCACCAGGAAGGCCGGGCCGCGGTGCCCGGCCGGCAGCAGCAGCGAGGCCTGTTCGCCGGAGAGCCCGGAGGGCAGGGGGCCGCCGTTGACGCCTTGTACGCCCATCCCTTGCCACTCGCCCAGGGGCTTGCGGATGGTGAGTTCCGCCAGGGAATAGTCGAAGCCTGCCGGCAGGCGGACTTCGAACCCCCAGGGTTGTCCGGCGATCCAGCCGGAGGCTTTCAGGTAGTTGGCGGTGGAGGCCAGGGCGTCGCCGGGCGAGCCCCAGATGTCACGCTTGCCGTCGCCGTCGAAGTCCACGGCATACTGGTTGTAGGTGGTCGGGATGAACTGGGTCTGGCCCATGGCGCCGGCCCAGGAGCCGATCATGAAGGAGGCCGGAACGTCGCCGTGCTGGAGGATCTTCAGGGCGGCGAGCAACTGGGCGTGGGCGAATTCCGGGCGGCGTCCTTCATAGGCGAGGGTCGCCAGGGAGCGGATCACGTTCTTGTTGCCCATGTGCGAACCGTAGTTGCTCTCCATGCCCCAGATCGCCACCACCGCATCCGCATCCACCGCATAGCGCGCGTCGACTTCGCCGAGGATGCGCGCGTGCTGCGCCAGGCGCGCCTGGCCCTGGCGAACGCGCAGCGGATCGAGGGCGCCTTCCAGGTATTTCCATACCGGCCGGGTGAATTCCGGCTGGCTGCGGTCGGCTTCGACCACGGCGGGATCGGGCTCGACCCCGGCGAAGGCGCGATCGAAGGTCTGCGCATCGATTCCACCGGCCAGCGCCTGTTGACGGAAGGCGTCGCGCCACTGTTCGAAGCTCTGCCCAGGCTGGGCCTCGCTCGGCGCGCCAGCGGACACCGAGGCGGCCGGGCCGGCGCCGGTGAAGGGCGCCTTGGTCTGCAGGGGAGCGGCAGGCTGGTTGTATTCGATTATCGGGTTCTTCTGCGCGCAGGCACTGGAGAGGCCAAGCCCCATGGCGACGACGGTGCTGCCCAGCAGCCCGCTCACCTTCAGCAGGGCGGATCGTTCGGGGTTACGCATTGCTCTCCTCAGCAGGGTCCTCGGGACGGGCCACCTTAGCACGCCGGCCAGGACGCGTCTGCCGTCGTTGGACGCGCCGGCGGGGCCCCGGGTTCGCCAATGCGGTTCCATCGGCGTGGTGGATATCTTTCGACATAGGTTCGGTCAGTGTCGGGCGGCCAATGGTTTCGTCCGTATCGCTCCGCCGCCTGTCGAAGCCTCGCGGCGCACCCGAGTCGGGATCGGCGACGGGTCGCGCGGCATGCTCGAGGCCTTCGACTTCTTCTTCCTGGCCTTCGTTCTGCGCGACATAGCTACCCGCTTCGGCGTCGGCATCGAACGCCCGAGCCTGGTTCGTGCGCTGCAATGGCCAGAGGGTTGCCAGTCGGCCGCGCGGGATGTCGAGGCCGCGGATCATGATGGAGGAACCATTGGCTTTTCGCCCACCCCGAGGGGGCCAGGGCTTGCGCGCCGACGATAGTGTGCCCATGGGCGGCAGGCTGGCGGTGGGGTTGGTCTTGTCGACGGGCTTCGGGCGGGGTAGGCGGGGCGCGTGGGTGAGGAGGGCGTTGCGGGAGGATGGACCAGCGGCTGTTTCAGGCCGCCATAACGAAAGAAGCCTCCCAGTTACGGGAGGCTTCGCGGCGGTAGCTGCCTTTGCCTTTCTTCGCCTGTTCCTGGCGGCTGCGGAACAGTGGCTGGGCGACCAGGGATTTGGCCTTGTTCGGCCGCTTGCTTTTCTTTGCCATGGCAGAGGTCCTCGAAGGTGATCGGGCTGGCGCTCGCCAGCGCGCGCATCATCTGCCTGTCGCCGCGGATTGTCCAGTGCCGGTTGCGCCTTCAGGCTGCCGGCAGGCCGAGGCGCTGGCCGGCGAGGGTCAGGGCGAGAAGCGAGAGACCGCTCCAGGGGCTGCCGGGTGCCTGTCCCTTGATCTGCGCGTCGATCAACTGGGCATCCCGCAGCATCTGGTTCCAGCGGCTGCTGGAGTGGCGTTGCAGGGCACGGGTCAGCAGCGGACGGCGCTTGTCCCAGACCGGCGGACGCGCCTGGGCGAAGGCTTTCTCCAGCGGGATGCCCTGGCCGTATTGTTGGGACAGGCCAGCCAGCAGGCGGATCTCGCGGGCCAGGCCCCAGAGGATCACCGGCGGCTCGATGCCTTCGCCGCGCAGTCCTTCCAGGATGCGCAGGGCGTGGGCCGCTTCACCGCCAAGGGCCGCGTCGATCAGGCCGAAGACATCGAAGCGTGCGCTGTCGGCGACCGCGGCCTGTACGGTGGCGGCGTCGATCTGGTTGCCCTCGGCGAGCAGCTTGAGCTTTTCGATTTCCTGGGCGGCGGCGAGCAGGTTGCCTTCCACGCGCGCGGCGATCAGCTCCAGGGCTTCGGGGCTGGCGGACAGGCCGGCCTGGGACAGGCGCTGGCGAATCCACTGCGGCAACTGGTGGACGTCGACCGGCCAGACCTGGATGAACTGCGCGGCGTTGCCATCGATCAGGGCCTTGGCCCACTTGGTCTTCTGCGTGCTGCCATCGAGCTTGGGCAGGCTGAGCAGGAGCACGGTGTCTTCCGGCGGCCGTTGCAGGTATTCCTGGAGAATCGCCGCGCCTTTGTCGCCGGGCTTGCCGGAGGGCAGGCGCAGTTCGATCAGGCGCTTCTCGGCGAACAGCGACAGGCTGGCGCCGGCCTCCAGCAGCAGGCCCCAATCGAAGTTGGCTTCGGCATTGAATACCTGGCGCTCGCCGAAGTCGCGCTCGCGGCAGGCCTGGCGAATGGCATCGCAGGCTTCCTGGCAGAGCAGCGGTTCATCGCCGCTGACGACATAGACGGGCGCCAGGGGGCCCTGGAGGTGCTTGGCGAGTTGCGCGGGAGTCAGCTTCATAGGAGAAGACGGGGCCGGCGAAACCGGCCCCGGGGCATCACGGGGTGGGGAACTCGATCGGCGACTGCTGCGGCTCGGCGGCGCGGCGCTGGCGCTCCGCCTCGTCGGCGGCGCGCAGGGCTTCGGCTTCCGCCTTGGCCTTGGCTTCTGCCTGGCGCTGGGCTTCGTCGAGTTGCGCCGGGGTCAGCGTCTGGAGGCGCATGGACAACTGCTGGATCAGGTCGCGCCGCATCTCGCTGCGCAGCTGCGCGGCTTCCTGGTCGGAACCGATCAGGTTGTTTTCGTCGTGCACGTAGACCTTCTGCACCTGTACCTGGTTGCTCATCAGGACCAGGTCGTTGGCGCCGACGATCTCGTAGTTGATCGTGTTGGTCAGCTCGAACTCCGCGCCGCGCGCGGAACCGGTGTAGCTGACGGTGCGCTGCTGGTTGTCCTCGCGGACCAGCACCAGGTGGTAGGGCGCGTTGCTGGTGACCTTCACGCCGCTGTTTTCCAGGGTTTCCTTCAGTTCGCGCACGGTCGGGCCGTAGGCGTTGCGCGCGGACACGTCGATTTCCTTGAGCGCGAATTGCGCATCGCCCAGGCCGCGCAGTTGGAAGCCGCAGGCGGCCAGCAGGGTGGTCATACCGATCAGCGCGGCGCTGGTCAGGATACGTTTCATCAAGCTTCCCTCACTCCTGTTGATCAGCGCCCCCGGATGGCCGGGGGCGTCCAATGGAATCGCGTATCAGTTGGCGACGATGTTGACCAGTTTGCCCGGTACCACGATGACCTTGCGGATGCTCAGGCCTTCGGTGAAACGCAGCACGTTCTCGTTGGCGCGCGCGGCGGCCTCGACATCCTCGCGGCTGGCGCTGGCGGCCACGTCGATGTGCCCGCGCAGCTTGCCGTTGACCTGCACCACCAGTTGCAGGGTGTCCTGCACCAGTGCGCTCTCGTCGACGCTCGGCCAGCGCGCATCGATCACCGCTTCGGCATGGCCGAGCTGGCCCCAGAGCACGTGGCAGATGTGCGGAGTGATGGGCGCCAGCAGCAGGACCACGGTTTCCAGGCCTTCCTGGATCAGGGCGCGGTCCTGGGCGTCCTGGTTCGGCGCCTTCTCCAGCACGTTCATCAGGGTCATCACCGCGGCGATGGCGGTGTTGAACTTGTGGTGCTGGCCGACATCCTGGCTGGCCTGCCTGATCGCCAGGTGGATGGCGCGGCGGACCTGCTTCTGCGCGTCGCTCAGGGCGGCGACGTCCAGCGCGCCGGGGAGGCCGGCGCTGACATGGGCGTGAGCCAGGCGCCAGACGCGGCGGAGGAAGCGGTTGGCGCCCTCGACGCCGGCGTCCGACCACTCCAGGCTCATGTCCGGCGGCGAGGCGAACATCATGAACAGGCGGCAGGTATCGGCACCGTACTGGTCGATCATCGATTGCGGGTCGACGCCGTTGTTCTTCGACTTCGACATCTTCTCGGTGCCGCCGATCTCGACCGGCTGGCCGTCGTTCTTCAGGCGCGCGCCGACGACCTTGGCCTTGGCGTCACGCTCGACCTCGACGTCGGCCGGGTTGAACCAGTCCTTGCCGCCGTTGGCGGTG
Organism: Pseudomonas sp. HMSC063H08; assembly: GCF_001813645.1. Classification (NCBI taxonomy): domain Bacteria; kingdom Pseudomonadati; phylum Pseudomonadota; class Gammaproteobacteria; order Pseudomonadales; family Pseudomonadaceae; genus Pseudomonas; species Pseudomonas sp. HMSC063H08. The sequence goes on along the minus strand of NZ_KV813334.1, from coordinate 38,974 downwards.
GTCCGGTAGTAGGTATCGGCGACCACCATGCCCTGGGTCAGCAGGTTCTTGAACGGCTCGTCGCTGCCGACCAGGCCCTCGTCGCGCATCAGCTTGTGGAAGAAGCGCGCATAGAGCAGGTGCAGGATGGCGTGCTCGATGCCGCCGATGTACTGGTCGACCGGCAGCCAGTAGTCGGCCGCCTTCTTGTCCAGCATGCCGCCTTCGAACTGCGGGCAGGCGTAGCGGGCGAAATACCAGGACGACTCGACGAAGGTGTCCATGGTGTCGGTTTCGCGCTTGGCCGGCTGGCCGCATTTCGGGCAGCTGCATTCGTAGAATTCCGGCATCTTCGCCAGCGGCGAACCGGAGCCGTCCGGTACCACGTCTTCCGGCAGCACCACCGGCAACTGGTCGGCCGGCACCGGGACGTCGCCGCAAGCCTCGCAGTGGATGATCGGGATCGGGCAGCCCCAGTAGCGCTGGCGGCTGATGCCCCAGTCGCGCAGGCGGAACTGGGTGCGCGCCTGGCCCAGGCCCTTGGCCTCGAGGTCGGCGCCGATGGCGTCGAAGGCGGCCTGGTAGCCGAGGTTGTCGTACTTGCCGGAGTTGACGGTGAGCACGGACTCGTCCTTGGCGCCGTACCACTCCTTCCAGACGCTGGACTCGAAGTCGTCGTCGCCCTCGACCTTGGCGATCACCTGGCGGATCGGCAGGCCGTACTTGTTGGCGAACTCGAAGTCGCGCTCGTCATGGCCGGGCACCGCCATCACCGCGCCTTCGCCGTAGTTCATCAGCACGTAGTTGGCGACCCATACCGGCAGCTTGTCGCCGGTCAGCGGGTGTTCGACGAACAGGGAAGTGGCCATGCCTTTCTTCTCCTGGGTGGCGATGTCGGCCTCGGCGACGCCGCCGCGCTTGCATTCGTCGATGAACGCCTGCAATTGCGGGTCGTTCTGCGCGGCCTGGGTGGCCAGCGGGTGTTCGGCGGCGACGGCGACGTAGGTGGCGCCCATCAGGGTGTCCGGACGGGTGGTGAACACCTTCAGTTGGCCGGCGTGGCCGATGGAGGCCTGGTCGTAGGGGAAGCCGATCTCCATCCCGCGCGACTTGCCGATCCAGTTGCGCTGCATGGTCTTCACCTGCTCCGGCCAGCCGGGCAGGTTGTCGAGGCTCTCCAGCAGTTCCTCGGCGTAGGCGGTGATCTTGAAGTAGTACATCGGGATCTCGCGCTTCTCGATCAGCGCGCCGGAGCGCCAGCCGCGCCCGTCGATCACCTGCTCGTTGGCGAGTACGGTCTGGTCGACCGGGTCCCAGTTGACCGTGCCGTTCTTGCGGTAGATCACCCCTTTTTCGAACAGGCGGGTGAACAGCCACTGCTCCCAGCGGTAGTAGTCCGGCTTGCAGGTGGTGACCTCGCGGCTCCAGTCGATCGCCAGGCCGAGGCTGTCCAGCTGCGACTTCATGTAGGCAATGTTGTCGTAGGTCCAGGCCGCCGGGGCGACGTTGTTCTTCATCGCGGCGTTTTCCGCCGGCATGCCGAACGCGTCCCAGCCCATCGGCTGCAGCACGTTGCGGCCCTGCATGCGGTGGTAGCGGCTGATCACGTCGCCGATGGTGTAGTTGCGCACGTGGCCCATGTGCAGCTTGCCGCTCGGATACGGGAACATCGACAGGCAGTAGAACTTCTCCTTGTCGGGTAGCTCCCTGACGAGGAAGGACTGGTGTTCTTTCCAGTAGTTCTGGGCCTGGGTTTCGATCTCGAGTGGCTGATATTGCTCGTGCATGGCGCTACTTAGACGTGACTGTTCGAAAGCCTCGTAGCATACATGACCCCCACTCCTGTCGATAGCCCGCGCCGTTTGTCGCCGGGGGCGGTTCAGCCGAACGGGAACGCTAAGCTTGCCCTATGGACGGTCGATGGCTGGCTGCCCAGTGGTACCTTCAGAGGTGTTCGATGGCTGAGCTGCAACGCGCGAGTGTGACGGGAGGTGGGCTGTACGAGAGGCTGCTGCAGCGTCTCGCCCTGGCTCTGGATGAAGCGGATACGGCCGAGCGCCTGCGTGACGAGCATCCCACGGAGCTTGAGTTGCGTGGTTTGAGCGAAGCGGAGATGGGGCTGATACGCGCCTATCTCGACCAGGACCTGCACTGGTTGCGCGGCTGGCATGCGGCCGCCGAGGAGCTGGCGCTGCTCGAGCGCCAGCCCGGCAGGACACCCCGGCCGCCCCGGCCGCAACCGCCGGCGCCCCGTCGCCACGTCTCGTTGAAACAGCGGCAACTGCTCTGTGCGCTCTGCGGTGCGCCGGTGCAGTGGAGCAAGGGGCATGGCGTGTTGCCGTGCGGCCATTGCGGCTCGCAACTGTTCCGTTCGGGTAACGGCCGCTAGGTTCTCTTTCCGGGAAGTTTCGCCAGGCGTCGCGCAATCCTTTAGATTGCCTCTTCCGACAGGGAGGGGGCGATGCCGATCCGTTATTTCTTCAAGCAACTTCTGCTGCCGCCGGGCGGCCTGTTGCTGCTGCTGTTTTTCGCTTTCTGGTGGCGCGCCAGCCGACCACGGCTGGCGCGGCTTTGCGGTGTCTGCGGGTTCTTCGGTCTGTAGCTGATGAGCATGCCGCTCAGCGTGGAGTGGATGGGGCGCTGGCTCGAAAGCGAACCGGCCCTGCTGGCGGAGGATCTGCCGGGCCTGGCGCAGCGCGCCGACGCCATCGTCATCCTCGGTGCCGGCCGGCAGACCAACGACCCGGCCTGGGGCGACGATGCGCCGAGCCTGCTGGCGGCCGAGCGGCTGCGCTATGCCGCGCGGCTGGCCAAGACCTCGGCGCTGCCGGTACTGATCAGCGGCGGGTTGCATTACGGACGCCCGCCCAGCGAGGCGGCGCTGATGGCCAATGCCCTGCTGCAGGACTTCGGCGTGCCGACGCGCTGGCAGGAAGGTCTCAGCCGTACTACCTGGGAAAACGCCACCCTGAGCGCCCCGCAGTTGCGCGAGGCCGGCGTGCGCCGGGTGGTGCTGGTGACCCAGGCCTGGCACATGCAGCGGGCACGCTGGAGCTTCGAGCGCCAGGGGTTCGAGGTGATCCCGGCGCCGGTCGGCTTCCTCGGCGGGGCCAACCTGCGGCCCTTCGGCGGCTGGCTGCCGGAAGCGCAGGCCTTCTGGCAGAGCGGCATGCTGCTGAACGAGGCGATCGGCCTGGTCGGCTATCGCCTGTTCTACCGCTGAGACGCAACCGGCGCCGCAGGGGCGCCGGTCTATCCAGGAGGGGCTGGCTTCAGCCGAACAGGCGTCGCTCCTGCGGGCGCAACTGGCGGCCGAGCAGAGCCCATAGCAGCAGCACGCCGGCCAGCCCGGCCAGCGGCCAGACGCGGTATTGCAGATAGGGCGTCAGGCCCTGCATGGGAATAACCTCGCCGCGCAGGATGCCCTGCTGGAACTGCGGGATCTGCCGGACGATTCGGCCATAGGGATCGATCAGGCCGGTGACGCCGTTGTTGGTCGCGCGGATCATCCAGCGACCGCTTTCCAGGGCGCGCATCTGCGCCATCTGCAGGTGCTGCAACGGGCCTATGGAAGTGCCGAACCAGGTGTCGTTGCTCACTGTCAGCAACACCTGGCTCTGCGCCGCGAGCGCGGCAGCGAACTCCGGGTAGACCACTTCGTAGCAGATGTACGGGGCGATCTCGTAGCCCTTGGCCTTGAGCAGCGGCTGGTCGGCCGGGCCGCGAGCGAAGTCGGACATCGGCAGGTCGAAGAAGGCGATCAGGCCGCGCAGCAGGTCCTGCAGCGGCACGTACTCGCCGAACGGCACCAGCTTCTGCTTGAGGTAGGTGCCCGCGCCTTCGCCGACCACGGTGATGCCGTTGAAGTAGCGACTCTTGCCGTCGGCGAGACGTTCGCGCACCGGGACCCCGGTGATCAGCGCGGCGTTCTTCTCGTCGGCGACCTGGCCCATGGCGCCGAGGTAGCCGCTGGCCATGTCCTGGAGAATCGGCACCGCGGTTTCCGGCCAGACGATCAGGTCGACGTCCTGCTGCGGCAGGCTCAGGTCGCGGTAGAGGTCGAGTTGCGCGCGGACCTGATTCGGGTCCCATTTCAGCTCCTGGGCGATGTTGCCCTGGATCGCCACTACCCTCAGCGGTTCGCCGGCCGAATGGGTCCAGGCGTGGCCCTTGAGATAGAGGCCGGCCGCCCACGGGCCGAGCAGCAGGACCAGCCCCAGAAGCAGGCTGGCACCGTGCGGGAAGAGGCGCGGCAGGTTCACCAGCAGAGCCGCGCTGAGGGCGATGACGAAGGAGGACAGCCATACGCCACCCACCGGCACCAGCCCGGCCAGCGGTCCCTGCAACTGGCTATAGCCGGCGTAGAGCCAGGGGAAACCGGTAAGGAACCAACTGCGGAACAGCTCCAGTGCCAGCCACAGGGCGGCGAACGCCAGGGCGTCGCCCAGCGGCGCGTTGTCGCGGCGCAGGCAGCGCGCCCACAGCCAGGCCGGCAGGGCGAAGAAGAAGGCGACGCCGGCGGTGAAGCCGAGCATGAGGAAGCTTGCCAGCGGCACCGAGGCGGCGCCGTAGTCATGGATACTGACGTAGATCCAGCTGGTGCCGGCGCCGAACGCGCCGAAACCGTACCACCAGCCGCGCCACAGGGCGGACTTGCCGGGAAGGCCGCGCAAGCCGAGATAGAGCAGGGCGATCGAGAGGATCGCCAGCGGCCAGTAGTCGAAGGGCGCCAGGGCCAGGGGTGTGAGCGCGCCTGCGGCGAGTGCCAGCAGGTGTCCGGGCCAGCCGGGACGAGAAATCCAACGCATCGAATGTCCTTAGAGCCTGTTCAATGTCCGACTGCGCAGACCGGGGCCTCCTTCGGCTGCCGGACGGCAACGTCCGCGGCGACAGGGGAGTCTGGCGCAAGGCGCAAGAGTAAAGGAGGGGCTGGCGAGACGCCAGAAGGACGGCGCGGGAAGATGCCCCCTCCGCCGCGGCGGAGGGGGTGCGCTCAGTTCTGCAGGGGAGACAGGCGCAGCAGGTGGACGCGGCGGCTGTCGGCGTTGAGCACGCGGAAACGGAACTCGCCCAGCTCGACCACTTCGTTGCGCTTGGGCAGGTGGCCGAAGGCGCTCATCACCAGGCCGCCCACGGTATCGAATTCCTCGTCGGAGAATTCCGAGCCGAAGAAGTCGTTGAAGGCGTCCACGGGGGTCAGCGCCTTGACGATGAAATCGCCGCTGGGCAGCGGCTTGATGTAGCTGTCTTCCTCGACGTCGTGCTCGTCCTCGATATCGCCGACGATCTGTTCCAGCACGTCCTCGATGGTCACCAGGCCGGCCACGCCGCCGTATTCGTCGATGACGATGGCCATGTGGTTGCGGTTGGCGCGGAATTCGCGGAGCAGCACGTTGAGGCGCTTGGATTCGGGGACGAAGGTGGCCGGACGCAGCAGTTCCTTGATGTCGAAGGGACGCTCGTCGTTGTGCAGGATCAGTGGCAGGAGGTCCTTGGCCAGCAGTACGCCCATGACGTCGTCGAGGCTTTCGCCGACCACCGGGTAGCGCGAGTGGGCGGCTTCGATGATGGCCGGAAGGAATTCCTTCGGCGTCTGGGTCGAACGGATGCTCATCATCTGCGAGCGCGGCACCATGATGTCGCGCACCTGCAGGTCGGCGACCTGGATCGCCCCCTCGACGATGGACAGCGCCTCGCTGTCCAGCAGCTTGTTGTCGTGGGCATCGCGCAGCAGCTCGAGGAGCTCCTGGCGGTTTCTCGGCTCGTGGGCAAAAGCCTGGGTGATCTTGTCCAGCCAGGACTTGTGCCCGTTGCTCGATCGGTCTTCGCTCATTTTTCCTTGCTCGGTGGCTCTTCGTCGTCGCAGGCGTACGGATCGGGATGACCCAGTTCCGCCAGCAATTCACGTTCCAGTGTTTCCATTTCTTCCGCTTCGGTGTCGTCGATGTGGTCGTAGCCGAGCAGGTGCAGGCAGCCGTGGATCACCAGGTGGGCCCAGTGGGCCTGCAACGGCTTGCGCTGTTCCAGGGCTTCGCGGGCGACCACCGGGGCGCAGATCACCAGGTCCCCGAGCAGCGGGATATCGAGAAGCTCGTCCGGGACATCGGCGGGGAAGGACAGCACGTTGGTCGCGTAGTCCTTGTGCCGGTAGGTGCTGTTCAGTTCCAGGCCTTCGGCCTCGTCCACCAGGCGGATGGTCAGCTCCGACTCCGGACGCTGGCGCAGGGCCAGTTCGCACCAGGCGCGGAACTGTGCTTCGGAGGGCAGGTCCGGGGCGGCGCTGGCGACCTGCAGGTCGAGCTCAAGCGGCATCGTGACCGCCCTTGCCCGTTCCCTCGACCGGCCGCACCTGGCCTTGCTGGCGGTTCTCATGGCGCTCGTAGGCTTCGACGATACGCTGCACCAGCGGGTGGCGGACCACATCCTTGGGCTTGAAATGGGTGAAGCTGATGCCGGGGACGTCCTGCAGGACCTCGATCACGTGCTTGAGGCCGGAGCGGGTGCCGCGGGGCAGGTCGACCTGGGTGACGTCGCCGGTGATCACCGCGGTGGAGCCGAAGCCGATCCGGGTGAGGAACATCTTCATCTGCTCGACTGTGGTGTTCTGGCTCTCGTCGAGGATGATGAAGCTGTTGTTCAGCGTGCGCCCGCGCATGTAGGCCAGCGGCGCGACCTCGATGACGTTGCGCTCGATCAGCTTGGCCACGTGTTCGAAGCCGAGCATCTCGTAGAGCGCGTCGTAGAGCGGGCGCAGGTAGGGGTCGATCTTCTGCGACAGGTCGCCGGGAAGGAAACCGAGCTTCTCGCCGGCCTCGACCGCCGGGCGCACCAGCAGGATGCGGCGGATCTGCTCGCGCTCCAGGGCGTCGACGGCGCAGGCCACGGCGAGGTAGGTCTTGCCGGTGCCAGCCGGACCGATGCCGAAGTTGATGTCGTGGTCGAGGATCGCCTTGACGTAGCGCTGCTGGTTGGCGCCGCGCGGGCGGATGTGCGCCTTGCGCGACTTCAGGGTGACCTGCGGCGCGCTCTGCAATTCCTCGAGGTCTTCCAGGCCGGACTCCTGCAGGTACAGGTGCACGGTGTCGGGAGTGAGATCGGTGCCGTTCTGCGCCTCGCGGTAGAGACGCTGCAGCAGGCGTTCGGCGACCTTGGTCCGGCGCGGTTCGCCGGCCAGTTCGAACTGGTTGCCGCGGTTGCGGATCTCGATGTCGAGGCGTTTCTCGATCTGGTGGAGATGCTCGTCGAACTGCCCGCAAAGTGTCGCGAAGCTGCGGGCGTCGAACGGCTCGAGGATAAAGCGATGAAGTTCCTGGGGGGCGTTCAAGGTGTTCTGTCGTACTCGCCAGTGGCTGATTGATAGGGAAGAGAATAACCGCTGGATATCGTCGCGCAAAGTTGCCGTATCGCGGCGGCGCTTTCCCGGTTCCCGCTGAAACGTTGGTGCACCGTGGCGGCGGGAAGGTTCAGCGAGCCCGCCGTACGGTCGTCGGCCTCAATGCAGGGTGCTGTCGATCAGGGTACCGCGCAGCGAGTGCGGCAGCGCGTCGTCGATGTGCACCTGGGCGAACTGGCCGATCAGGCGTGGATTGTCGCAGCGGAAGTTGACGATCCGGTTGTTCTCGGTGCGCCCCTGGAGCATGCCCGGGTCCTTCTTCGAGAAGTCGGTGACCAGGATCCGCTGGGTGCTGCCGACCATGCGCCGGCTGATCTCGTAGCCTTGCTGGTGGATGCGGCTCTGGAGGATCTGCAGGCGCTGTTTCTTCACTTCTTCCGGCAGGTCGTCGGCGAGGTCGGCGGCGGGCGTGCCGGGCCGCGCGCTGTAGATGAAGGAGAAGGAGAAGTCGAAGCCGACGTCCTCCACCAGCTTCATGGTCTGCTCGAAGTCCTTCTCGGTTTCGCCGGGGAAACCGACGATGAAGTCGGAGCTGATGCAGATGTCCGGTACCGCGGCCTTCAGCTTGCGGATACGCGACTTGTATTCCAGCACGGTATGGTTGCGCTTCATCGCCGCCAGCACGCGGTCGGAGCCCGACTGCACCGGCAGGTGGATGAATTTCACCAGCTCCGGCACCTCGGCGTGGGCCTGGATCAGCGCGTCGGAGAATTCCAGCGGGTGCGAGGTGGTATAGCGGATGCGTTCGATACCGTCGACGGCGGCGACCACCCGCAGCAGTTCGGCGAAGTCGGCCAGGCGGCCATCGTGGGTCAGGCCGCGGAAGCCGTTGACGTTCTGTCCCAGCAGGGTGACTTCGCGGACGCCGTTCTCGGCCAGGTGGATCACTTCGGCGATCACGTCGTCGAATGGTCGGCTGACTTCCTCGCCGCGGGTGTAGGGCACCACGCAGAAGCTGCAGTACTTGCTGCAGCCTTCCATCACCGAGACGAAGGCGGTGGGGCCATCGACCCGCGGTTCCGGCAGGCGGTCGAATTTCTCGATTTCCGGGAAGGACACGTCGACCTGCGGCTTGCGCGTGCTGCGCGCGGCGTCGATCATTTCCGGCAGGCGGTGCAGGGTCTGCGGGCCGAAGACCACGTCGACATAGGGCGCGCGCTCACGGATCGCGGCGCCTTCCTGGCTGGCCACGCAGCCGCCGACGCCGATCACCAGGTCGGGATTCTGCTGCTTCAGCTCGCGCCACATGCCGAGCTTGGAAAACACCTTTTCCTGGGCCTTCTCGCGGATCGAGCAGGTATTGAGCAGGATGACGTCGGCCTCGGCGGCGTTTTCGGTCACCTCGAGGGCTTGGTGTTCACCGAGCAGGTCCGCCATTCGCGACGAGTCGTACTCGTTCATCTGGCAGCCGTGGGTTTCGATGAAAAGCTTCTTGGCCATGCGCTTCGTCGGACAGTTCGAAAAGGACCGCGCATTATAGAGGGCGGGGCCCCCGGTTCCTAGCGTTGCTGGCCGAAAGGCTGTGCTATGATTCGCGCCCTTCATTTTCCGGCATTGCTTTCCCCGCCATGAACAAGCGCGAAAACCCCATCTACAAGGTGATTTTCCTCAACCAGGGCCAGGTCTTCGAGATGTATGCCAAGCAGATCTACCAGAGCGATCTGTGGGGCTTCCTGGAAATCGAGGAGTTCGTCTTCGGCGAGCGCACCCAGGTGGTGGTGGATCCCAGCGAGGAGAAGCTCAAGGCGCAGTTCGAAGGCGTTCTGCGCAGCTTCGTGCCGATGCACGCGATCGTCCGCATCGACGAGGTCGAGCGCCTGGGTACGCCGAAGATCAGCGAGGCCAAGGGCGCGGGCAACGTCATGCCGTTCCCCATGCCGATGCCCGGCAAGAGCGACTGATTCGCGAAAGGGACGTCAGGGCAGCGGCGCGAAGGGCGTGACACCGCCGGCAGTCTGCAGTTCGATCAGGTAGTTGCGGAAGATCTGCCCCAGCACCCGGGTGGCGATGTCCAGTTCGTCGCGGTTCATCTGCTCGGCTACCAGGTCGGCGCTGTCCAGGGCGTCCTCGGCGCCGTTCACCGCTGCCATCTTCAGCACGATGTAGGCCTGTACGTTGTTCGCCGGAACCCCTTCGCCACGGAAGAACATGGTGCCGAGGTGGTACTGGGCCTGGGCATGGCCCTGTAGAGAAGCTTTCTCGAACCAGTTGAGGGCGGCCTGGAGGTCGCGCGGGATGCGCTCGCCGTCGTAGAAGAATTCGCCCAGTTCGTATTGCGCCTCGGCGTCGCCGCCATTGGCGACCTGCTGGCAGGCGGCGAGCGCCTGTTGCAATTCTTCGGGAACGGTGTTCAGCGCGCAGCGGCCGGTCGCTGGAATCAGCAACGAGTTGCCTCCCGCCTGCGCGAGCAGCGGCTGGAGGATCAACAGGCAACCCAGGGCGAGGGTGCGGCCGGTACGGAACATGAGGGGAAGACACCTCCTGGATCGGGGCGGGCAAGGGCTGCCCGGCCAACGAAATGCGCTGACCCTCACATTATGAAATAAGCCGACGCCTCCTTACAAAGTCTTTACTGTCTTTTCGGGAACTTTGTCGGCGCGTTTATGAATTTCGGCTAGGAAGGCGTTCCGGCGGGGTGGAGGGCGGCGCCCGGGAAGGGCGCCGCGAAGAGGGTCATTTCAGCGCGGCGAAGGCTTTTTCGGCGGCGTTCAGCGTGATTTCCAGCTCCTTGTCGCCATGGGCGATGGAGGTGAAGCCGGCCTCGAAGGCGCTAGGCGCAAGGTACACGCCACCGTCGAGCATCAGGTGGAAGAAGCGCTTGAAGCGTTCGACGTCGCTGGCCATCACGTCCTCGAAGGTGACGATGGCGTCGGCGCCGCTGAAGTACAGGCCGAACATGCCGCCCGCCTGGGTGGTGACGAAGGGGATGCCGGCGGCATCCGCGCGCTGTTGCAGGCCGTCGAGCATGCGCGTGGTGTAGGCGGTCAGTTCGTTGTGGAAACCGGGGCGGCTGATCAGGCGCAGGGTGGTCAGGCCGGCGGCCATTGCCAGCGGGTTGCCCGAGAGCGTGCCGGCCTGGTAGACCGGGCCCAGCGGGGAAATCTGCTGCATGATCTCGCGCTTGCCGCCGAAGGCGCCCACCGGCATGCCGCCGCCGATGATCTTGCCGAAGGTCGACAGGTCCGGGGTGACCCCGTAGTAGGCCTGGGCGCCGCCGAGGGCGACACGGAAGCCGGTCATCACTTCGTCGAAGATCAGCACCACGCCGTGTTCGTCGCAGGCTTCACGCAGGCCTTCGAGGAAGCCCGGCGCCGGCGGCACACAGTTCATGTTGCCGGCAACCGGCTCGACGATGATGCAGGCGACCTCCTTGCCGACTTCGCCCAGTGTCTTGCGCACCGCCTCGATGTCGTTGAACGGCAGGGTCAGGGTGTGCTTGGCGAAGGCTGCCGGAACGCCCGGGGAGTTCGGCACGCCGAAGGTCAACGCGCCGGAGCCGGCCTTCACCAGCAGGCTGTCGGAGTGGCCGTGGTAGCAGCCTTCGAACTTGATGATGCTGTCGCGCCCGGTGTAGCCGCGGGCCAGGCGGATGGCGCTCATGGTCGCCTCGGTGCCGGAGCTGACCATGCGCACCATCTCCATCGACGGCACCATGGAGCAGACCAGGTCGGCCATTTCCACTTCCAGCGCGGTCGGCGCGCCATAGGACAGGCCGTGGTCGAGTTGCCGGCGCACCGCGTCGAGCACGTCCGGATGGCTGTGGCCGAGGATCATCGGGCCCCAGGAGCCGACATAGTCCACGTAGCGCTTGTCGTCCTCGTCCAGTACATAGGCGCCTTCGGCGTGCTTGAAGAACAGCGGGGTGCCGCCGACGCTCTTGAAGGCGCGCACCGGGGAGTTGACCCCGCCGGGAATGTGTTTCTGGGCGTTGTTGAACAGCGTTTCGGAACGGGACATGGCTAGCTCTCTATCTCTCGGGCGAGGCGCGGAGGCGTCAGGCAGGTTCGAACAGGGCGCTGAAGGCGCGGGCGCGGCGTTCCACCTCGGCGGCGGACGCGGCGGCGAACAGCGCATGGATCACGGCGACCAGATCGACGCCGCGGGCGATCAGGCCGGGCGCGGTGTCGAGGCTGATGCCGCCGATGGCGGTGATCGGCAGGTGCAGGCGCGGCCGGGCCTGGTCGAGCAGTTCGACGCTGGCGGCGGGGGCGCCGGGTTTGGTGCTGGAATTGAAGAAGCGGCCGAAGGCGACGTAGCTGGCGCCCTCGGCCACCGCCTGCTCGGCCAGCTCCAGCCGGGCGTGGCAGGTGGCGCCGATGATCGCCTGGCGGCCGAGCAGGGCGCGCGCCGCCGACAGCGAACCGTCGGTCTGGCCGAGGTGCAGGCCGACGCCCAGGCGCGCGGCGAGTTCGGCGTCGTCGTTGACGATCAGCTGCGCGCCGTAGCGTTCGCAGAGTTCGCGCAGGCTTTCCGCCTCGCGCAGGCGCCGCGCCTGGTCGCTGGATTTGTCGCGGTATTGCAGCAGGCGCGCGCCGCCGCGTAGCGCGGCTTCGACGTAGGGCAGCAGGCGGCCGTCGTCCAGTAGCTGGCTATCGGTGATGGCGTACAGGCCGCGCAGTTTCATCGGCTGGCTCTCAGTGACAGAAGTCGGTGGGCAGGCGGCGCGGCACGTATTGGCCGTGGCCCGGACTCTCGGCGTCGCGCAGGGTCCGCCAGGTGTAGTCGAGGGCGCTCTGTACGGCGCCGTGCAGCGCTTCGCCGAGGGCGATGCGACCGGCCAGGGCGCTGGCCAGGGTGCAGCCGGAGCCATGGTAGCTGCCGGGCAGGCGCTGGCAGGTGAAGGTGCGGCGGCTGCCGTCGCGGCTGTACAGGCGATTGTGCACTTCGCTTTCGTCGCCGTGTCCGCCGGTGATCAACAGGTGCTCGCAGTGTTCCAGCAGGCGCTCGGCGCACTGGTCGGCGCTGCCCTCGGGCAGGTCGGCGAGCAGGCGCGCTTCCGGCAGGTTCGGCGTGGCGATGGTGGCGCGCGGCAGCAGCCGCTCGCGCATGGCGAAGCCGACGTCGCCCTTGCCCAGCGCACCGCCGCCGCCGGCGCGCAGCACCGGATCGCAGACCACCGGCAGGTGCGGGTGGGCGGCGAGGATCTCGGCCACCGTGTCGACCATCTCCAGCGAACCGAGCATACCCAGCTTGACCGCCGCGACGGGCAGGTCGGCGAGTACGGCGTTGGCCTGGGCCAGCACCCACTCGCGGTCGAGGACGCGGAAGTCGCTGACGTTGACGGTGTCCTGCACGGTCAGCGCGGTGACCGCCGGGGCGGCGTGGCAGCCCTGGGCGAGCAGGGCTTCGATGTCGGCTTGCAGTCCGGCGCCACCACTGGGGTCGTGACCGGACAGGCAGAGCACTACGGGGCGGGAAGTCGGTGTTTTCATGGCGCGTGAGCTTACCACTAAAAGCGCTCCGTGGCGGCTGCGCGGACGACCTTTCGGGCGCCGCGCCCGGGCCCTGCGTGACACGTCCCGGGCCTGATGTGGCGTGGCGTGTGCTAAAGTTCGGCGAATATTCATACAACGCTCGCCAAGGGCGGACCATGACGAGGGAGGTGGGGCTCCCGGTCCGTTCGAGGAGCACTGCGGGGCATCATGCGGCACTGGCTGATTCTCTTTCTTCTTGCGTTGCCGTGCCTGGCGGGTGCGGTGAGCTTCAACGAGCAGGTCGAGCGCCTGCCGCTGGGGCAGTCCATCGACGTGTTCGAGGACGTGCGCGGTAGCGCCGATATCAACGACATCACCTCGCGGGCCATCGACAGCAGCTTCCGCCGCCATGACAAGGACGTGCTCAATGCCGGCTATTCGCGCTCGGTGTTCTGGTTGCGCCTGGACCTGGACTACCGGCCGGTCGCCTCCAGCGATCCGCGCACCTGGCTGCTGGAGCTGGCCTATCCGCCGCTGGACAAGCTCGACCTCTACCTGCCCGATGGCCAGGGCGGCTACCGCCTCGCCCAACGCACCGGCGACACATTGCCGTTCGCCAGTCGGCCGATCCGGCAGAACAACTACCTGTTCGAACTCGGCCTCGAGCCGAACAAGCCGCAGCGTGTCTACCTGCGGCTGGAAAGCCAGGGATCGATCCAGGCGCCGTTGACCCTGTAGTCGCCCAAGGCCTACCTGGAGGAGCAGCCCGAACGCATCTATGTGCTCGGCATCATCTATGGCGTGCTGCTGGTGATGCTGATCTACAACCTGTTCATCTTCCTCAGCGTCCGCGATACCAGCTATCTCTACTACATCCTCTATATCGCTTCCTTCGGGCTCTACCAGGTCTCGGTGAACGGCGCCGGCATCGAGTACTTCTGGCCCGACAGCCCCTGGTGGGCGAACGCCGCCACGCCATTCCTGATCGGTTCGGCGGCGCTGTTCGGCTGCCAGTTCGCGCGCAGCTTCCTGCATACCCGCGACCACAGCGTGTGGGTCGACCGCGGCCTGCTGGCGCTGATGGCGGTCGGCGCGCTGGTCATGCTGATGGCGCTGACCATGAGCTACGCCGTGGCCCTGCGCCTGGCCACCTACCTGGCGCTGGCCTTCACCGGCCTGATCTTCGCCGCCGGCATCCTCGCCTGGCTGCGCGGCATGCGCGTGGCGCGCTATTTCATCATCGCCTGGACCGCCTTCCTTCTCGGCGGCATCGTCAATACCCTGATGGTCCTCGGCTACCTGCCGAACATGTTCCTCACCATGTATGCCAGCCAGATCGGTTCGGCGCTGGAGGTGGGCTTGCTGTCGCTGGCGCTGGCCGACCGGATCAACGCGATGAAGGAGGAGCGCGCGCGAATCCTCCAGGAGTCCAGCCGCAAGCTGGAAGCGCTGAACCAGGAACTGGCCAACAGCAATCGCCTGAAGGACGAGTTCCTCGCCACCGTCACCCACGAACTGCGCACCCCGATGAGCGGGGTGATCGGTTCGCTGGAGCTGATGCAGACGGTGCCGATGGACGTCGAACTCGCCGAGTACCAGCGCACCGCCGCCGGTTCGGCGCGGGACATGATGCGGATGGTCAACGACATCCTCGCCCTCATCGAACTGCAGGCCGGCAAACTCTACCCGCGCCGCGAGCCGTTCAGCCTGCGCGGCCTGTTCGACAGCCTGCGCGCGCAGTACGCGCCGCGCGCCGAGGAGAAGGGCCTGCGCTTCGCCCTGCAACTGGACGACAGCCTGCCGGACACCCTCGAAGGCGATGCCGGCAAGCTGGCCCAGGCGCTGGGCTACCTGGTCGACAATGCGATCAAGTTCACCGCCAGGGGCAGCGTGACCCTGCGCGTCGCCGCCGGGCGTACCCATGACGGGGTGGCGCTGCGGGTGGAAGTGATCGACACCGGCATCGGTTTCGACATGGCCGCCGGCAGCGACCTCTACCAGCGTTTCGTCCAGGCCGACAGCTCGTTGACCCGTGGCTACGGAGGCCTCGGCATCGGCCTGGCGCTGTGCCGCAAGCTGGTGGAACTGCTTGGCGGCGAGCTGACCCACGAGTCCCGGCCGGGGCAGGGCAGCCGCTTCCTCCTGCGCCTGCAACTGACCCAGCCGGCCCAGGGCCTGGCGCCGCCGCCGCGGCGCGCCGGCGGGCAGGCGGTGCGGCGTCCCGAGGAGTGCACGGTGCTGGTGGTGGAGGACAACGCCATCAACCAGTTGGTGACTCGCGGCATGCTGCTCAAGCTCGGCTACCGGGTGCGCACCGCCGACAACGGCAGCGAGGCCCTGGAGTTGCTGGCGCGCGAGCGGCCGGACGGCGTACTGCTCGACTGCCAGATGCCGGTGATGGACGGCTTCGCCACCTGTCGGGCGATCCGCGCGCTGCCCGGCTGCGCGGAACTGCCGGTGCTGGCGTTGACCGCCCACAGCCACAGCGGCGATCGCGAGCGCTGCCTGGCGGCGGGCATGAGCGACTACATGGCCAAGCCGGTCAAGTTCGAAGAGTTGCAGACCCTGCTGCACGATTGGCTGCTGTGCCAGCCGATCGTCACCAAGTCCGCCTGAAGCCTTTCCGCGGCTGGCTGAAATGCCGGCCTGCGCGACCTGTATGTCTCTTTAGGCAAAGCCTGAAGCGTGATTCACTGGGAAAAAGTGAATCCGGATTCAGTCATGGTCTATCGTGTCACCGAACGCCGCCTGCAACGCGATTCCGCGCTGCGCGAGCGCATCCTCCAGCTAGGCCTGCGGCGTGTCGCGGAGGGCGGTTTCGCCGCGCTGACCATGCAGGCCCTGGCCGACGACGCGGGGATCGCCACCGGCAGCCTGTACCGCCACTTCCGGGGCAAGGGCGAGCTGGCGGCGGAAATCTTCCGCCGCGCCAGCCAGCGTGAGGTCGATGCCCTGGCCGTGGTCCTGCGCGGTCCCGGCGCGCCCGCCTGGCGCCTGGCCGAGGGCTTGCGGCGCTTTGCCGCGCGCGCCTGGAGCAGCCAGCGGCTGGCCTTCGCCCTGATCGCCGAGCCGGTGGATCCTGAAGTCGACGAGCAGCGCCTGC
The DNA here is from genome assembly GCF_001813645.1 of Pseudomonas sp. HMSC063H08. NCBI lineage: Bacteria > Pseudomonadati > Pseudomonadota > Gammaproteobacteria > Pseudomonadales > Pseudomonadaceae > Pseudomonas > Pseudomonas sp. HMSC063H08. Next base: position 23,085 of record NZ_KV813334.1, on the reverse strand, counting down.
GCTATCGCGAGGCCTACGCCGCACTGTTCGTCGAACTGCTCGAGGAGGGCCGGCGCAGTGGCGCATTCCAGCTTTCCCTGGTGCCGCTTGCCGCGGCCTGCCTGGTCGGGGCCATCGCCGAGGCGCTGGTCGGCCCCTTGTCTCCCCCGGCGCGCGCCGCTCGCGACAGCGGCCAGCCGGAACCGAGTCTGGAGCCGGTGAGTACGGCTCTGGTGAACTTCTGCCTGCGCGCGGTGGGCGCGCCTGTCTGCGAGGAACCCTCATGAACCTGCACCAGTACGCCGAAACTCACGAAGTGACCAACCAGGTACCGTCGCTGGATGGTGCCAACCTCTACCGCCTCGACCTGCCTCTCCAGGAGTGGGTGCGTCGCTACCAGGGCGGCTGGGCCGAGGAGCGCCTGCAGCGCTACGGCGAGCTGGCCGGCGGCCCGCTGATGGCGGCCGGCTTCCTGGCCAACCAGCACAAGCCGGAGTTCCATAGCCACGACCGCTACGGCAACCGCGTCGACCTGGTGGAGTTCCACCCCGCCTACCACGAGCTGATGCGCGCCGCCATCGAACACGAACTGCCCTCGCTGCCCTGGACCGACCCGCGCCCCGGCGCCCAGGTGGCGCGGGCCGGGCTGTCCTACCTGCACAGCCAGGCGGAGGCCGGCACCGGTTGCCCGTTGACCATGACCTACGCCAGCGTGCCGGCGATTCGCCTGCAGGCGGACCTGGCCGAGAAATGGCTGCCGAAGATCCTCTCCCGCGAGTACGACCCGCGCAACGTGCCGATGGAGCAGAAGGCGGGCGTCACCATCGGCATGGCGATGACCGAGAAGCAGGGCGGCACCGACGTCCGCGCCAATACCACGCGGGCCTACCCGGTGGGGATTCCCGGGCCGGGGCAGGCCTACGAACTGGTCGGGCACAAGTGGTTCTGCTCGGCGCCGATGTGCGACGCCTTCCTCACCCTGGCCTACACCGACAAGGGCCTGACCTGCTTCCTGCTGCCGCGCCACCGGCCGGACGGCAGCCGCAACCAGTTCTACATCCAGCGCCTGAAGGACAAGCTGGGCAACTGGTCGAACGCCTCCAGCGAAATCGAGTATCGCGGCGCCCTGGCCTGGATGGTCGGCGAGGAGGGCCGTGGCGTGCCGACCATCATCGAGATGGTCGCCATGACCCGCTTCGACTGCATGATCGGCTCCAGCGCATTGATGCGTCAGGCGTTGACCCAGGCTGCCCACCATTGCGCCTACCGCAAGGTCGGCGGGCGGGTGCTGGCCGAGCAACCGCTGATGCAGAACGTGCTCGCCGACCTGGCCCTGGAAAGCGAGGCGGCGCTGGCCCTGACCCTGCGCATGGGGCATGCCCTGGACCGTGCCCACGACGAGCAGGAGGAGAAGTTCGCCCGCCTGGTCACCGCGGTGGGCAAGTACTGGATCTGCAAGCGTGCCCCGGCGATGATCAACGAAGCCTCCGAATGCATGGGCGGTGCCGGCTACGTCGAGGAAACCATCCTGCCGCGGCTGTACCGCGAGGCTCCGGTGAACTCGATCTGGGAAGGTTCCGGCAACGTGCAGTGCCTGGACGTGCTGCGTGCCCTGTCGAAGGAGCCGGGGGTGCTCGACGCGCTGTTCGCCGAACTGGGCGACGGCCATGGCGACGCCCGTCTCGCCGCGCAAATCGGCAACCTCAAGGCGGCCTTCGCCGACACCGCCGACATCCAGTACCGCGCCCGCCAGCTCACCGAGGACGTGGCGATCGCCCTGCAGGCCAAGCTGTTGCTGGAAGCCGGCAACTCCGCGGTGTCCGACGCCTTCATCGGCAGTCGCCTGGGGGACGGCGGGCGGGTCTACGGCACCCTGCCGCGCGGCGTCGAGGTCGAGGCGCTGTTGGCTCGCGCCACCCCGCACCTGGCCTGAGGCGCGCCGCGATGCAGGCGCATCCGCGCTACCGGGAGCTGGTCGAGCAGGGCTTCGCCGCGGCCAGTTTCGTCGGCGACCTCGGCATCCGTCCGCTGGACTGCGGGCCGGGTTGGGTCGAAGCGGGGCTGGACATCCTGCCCCGCCACGCCCAGCAGAACGGCTTCATCCATGCCGGGGTCCAGGCGACCCTGGCCGACCATGCCGCCGGGGCCGCCGCTGCGACCCTGGTGGAGGAGGGGCAGACGGTGCTGACCCTGGAGTTCAAGCTCAACCTGTTGCGCCCGGCGCTTTGCCAGCGCCTGTTGTGTCGCGCCGAGGTGCTCAAGGCCGGGCGCCAGGTGACGGTGGTCGAGGCCGAGGTGTTCGCCGAGCGGGACGGTCGGCGGCACCTGCTCAGCAAGGCCACCGTGACCATGGCGGTGGTGGCGCTGGCCGAATGAGGTAACGGGAGAAAAGCGCTGTGTTTTCCTGTCGGTACAGGCAAGATGTTTTCCATGCGAACCGACAGGAAGCCCACCATGAGTATCGATTCCGACGACGGGTTCGTCGTCGCCCGCACGGCCGAGGAGGCCGTCGACCGTCTTGCCGAGCTGCACCGCCAGGCCACCGCGGCGCTGAGCCAGGCGCTCAAGCGCTACATCAAGGAGCGCATCGAGCCGAGCGAGGCCGAGCGGCAGAACTTCCACTACCCGCAACTGCGCATCGGCTACCGCTGCCAGGGCGAGGTGCCGTCCACCACCCGCGCCTACGCCAAGGTCCAGGTGCCGGGCGAATACAGCGTCACCGTCACCCACCCCGACGCCTTCCGCAAGTACCTGCTGGAACAGTTGCGTCCGCTGATGGACGATTTCACCGTGCAGGTGCAGGTCGGCCCGAGCCAACAGGACATCCCCTATCCCTACGTGGTCGAGCAGGGCGATGAGCTGGCCGGCTCCGGGGTGACCGCCGCCGAGCTGGCGCGGGTGTTCCCCAGCACCGACCTGTCCGCCGCTTCCGACGACATCGCCGACGGCCTCTACGAATGGGAACGCGCCGACCAGTTGCCGCTGGCGCTGTTCGACGCCGCGCGGGTGGACTTCTCCCTGCGCCGCCTGGTGCACTACACCGGCAGCGACTGGCGCCACGTGCAGCCGTGGATCCTGCTGACCAACTACCACCGCTACGTCGACCAGTTCATCCGCCTCGGCCTGACCCGCCTGCGCGAGGACCCGCGCTTCGTGCGCATGGTCCTGCCGGGCAACGTGATCATCGAGCGCGGGATGGACGAAGGCGAGGCCAACGCCATCGTCGCCGGGGTGGTCTGGCACCGCTACCAGATGCCGGCCTACCACCTGATCGCCGCCGATGGCGACGGCATCACCCTGGTCAACATCGGGGTCGGCCCGTCCAACGCGAAGAACATCACCGACCACCTGGCGGTGTTGCGTCCGCATTGCTGGCTGATGATCGGCCACTGCGGCGGCCTGCGGCAGTCGCAGACCATCGGCGACTACGTGCTGGCGCACGCCTACATGCGCCGCGACGGCATCCTCGACCGCGCGCTGCCGCCGCACATCCCGATCCCGGCGCTGGCCGAGGTCCAGGTCGCCTTGCAGGAAGCCGCCGCCGAAGTCACCGGCGAGCGCGGCGAGTCGCTCAAGCGACGCTTGCGCACCGGCACCGTGCTCACCTACGACGACCGCAACTGGGAGCTGCGCTGGGCCCAGGAGCGGCCACTGATCAACCTGGCGCGGGCCATCGCGGTGGACATGGAGAGCGGCACCATCGCCGCCCAGGGCTACCGCCTGCGGGTGCCCTACGGCACGTTGCTGTGCGTCTCGGACAAGCCGCTGCACAGCGAGATCAAGCTGCCCGGCTCGGCCAACGCCTTCTACGAGCGCGCGGTGAACCAGCACCTGCGGATCGGCATCGCCGCCCTCGACCTGTTGCGCAGCCAGCTCAACTCGCTGCACTCGCGCAAGCTGCGGAGTTTCGACGAGCCGCCGTTCCGTTGATCGGACGCGCCCCGGTTTCCGCGCGGAAACCGCGGCGCGCTTCTACGCCTCGCGGCGCCGAGGCCCTACAATGACGGCCCTTCGCCCTGCGTGGAACCGCGGCGCCTTCTGCCGGTCGGAACGACCACGCCTGCCATCGATGTGAGCCCCATGCCGTTCAGCGCCCCCACTCATCTCAGCAACCCGCTCCGTCGCTTCGCCCGCCGCCTGGTGCCCGATGCCACGCCGGAAGTGGCAGCGCCGTTGCCGATGCCGGAAAGCCTGGCCGGCGAACCGTGGTTCTCGGTCGGTCGGGCGGTCGAAGCCCTCGGCGGCGAGCGGGTCGACGGCTGGATCCTGGAAGAATGGCGCGGCCTGGCCCTGCGCGCGCGTTTCAGCGCTTGCTGGCGCGATCCGCGCGGCAACCTGTGGAATGTCCTGCCGCAGGCGGGCGCCATCGCTTTCCTGGCAGACCCGCAGCGGCGCTACGAAGGCGTGCCGCTGGCCGACCAGTACCAGGCGCTCAGCCGCGATGTCCTGCTGGAAGACTACCTCGGCCTGCGGCGCCAACTGGCCCGCGCCGGCCTGGACGATGAGGCCCGCGAGCGCCTGGCCGGGATGGCCGCGCGCCTGGAAAGCTGGCTGGCCCTGGGCGGCCGTGGCGACCAGGCTTGTCCGTGCGGCAGCGGCAAGCGCTACCGCAACTGCTGCTCCCGCCTGGTGGCCCCGGCCTCCTGAGCGACGTTGCGCGGTGCGACGCGCCACTGCTCGCCGGGTTTCGGCGTGCCGAAGGTCGCCGGGTCCACGCCTTGGCTGCGCAGCGCCGCCTGGAGCGCCTTGGGCGGGTCGTCCTGCTGTTCGTCGGTGAGATTGAAGGTACCGAAGTGGATGGCCATGCTGGTCTGCGCCTGCAGCGTGCGATGGGCCTGCACCGCGTCGTCGGGATTCATGTGGTGGTCGCGCATGAACCAGCGCGGCTCGTAGGCGCCGATCGGCAGGGCGGCGAAGCGCATCGCCCCGAAGCGCTGGTTGATCAGCCCGAACTCCGGGCCGAGCCCGGTATCGCCGGGAAACAGCAGCGGGCCGTCCGGCGAGTCGATGACGAAGCCGAGCCAGAGCGTGCGGTTGGTGTCGCTGCGGGTGCGCGACGACCAGTGCTGCACCGGTACGCCATGCAGCGTCAGGCCAGCGCCCAGCGGCACGGCCTGCCACCAGTCGATCTCCACGACGTCGGCGAAACCTGTCTGGCGGATCAGCCCGGCGTTGCCCAGGCCGCTGACCACCTTGGCCGTCGGCCAGCGCCGGTGGAGCTGGCGCAGGGTTTCCAGGTCGAGGTGGTCGTAGTGGTTGTGGCTCACAAGCACCAGGTCGATCGGTGGCAACTGGTCGAGCGTCAACCCGGGCGGATGGTGGCGCTTCGGGCCGATGAAGGCGAGCGGGCTGACCCGTTGCGACCAGACCGGGTCGGTGAGGATGTTCAGGCCGCGGTGCTGGATCAGCAGGGTGGCGTGGTTGATGTAGGTGACCCGCAGTTCTTCGCCGCGGGCGCGCTCGTTCACCCTTGGCGGCGTTGCCGTCGGCGGCAGGGCGACCCACGGGCGTTGCGGCGGGCGGTTCCACTGCCACTTGAGCAGGTCGCGCAGGCTCTTGTGCGCGGTCGGCTGGATATTGCGGAAACGTTCGCCGTCGAAATGGTCCGAAGGCGGACCCTGATAGGCGCTGCCAGCGCAGCCGGCCAGGGTCAGCAGGCTGATCAGCCAGGTGGGACGCAGGGAGGGCATGAGGGGATGCTCTTGCGGTCAGGCTCTCGGACAACCTAGCATGCCGCCCGGTACCCCGATCAAGCCAACTCGTTTCCAGTCATGTCCCGTCCCCCGCGTCCTTCCCCGCGTCATCCCGTCCGCCCTGCGCCACGCCGGGTGGCCAAGGCGCCGCCGAGCGAGCCGAAGCTGCTGCTGTTCAACAAGCCGTTCGACGTACTGACCCAGTTCAACGACGAGCAAGGGCGCTCGACCCTCAAGGACTTCATCCCGGTGCCGGGCGTGTATCCGGCCGGGCGCCTGGACCGCGACAGCGAGGGCCTGTTGCTGCTGACCAACGACGGTCGCCTGCAGGCGCGCATCGCCGACCCCCGGCACAAGCTGCCGAAGACCTACTGGGTGCAGGTCGAAGGCACGCCGGACGAGGAGCAATTGCGGCGCCTGCGCGAGGGCGTGACGCTCAACGACGGCCCGACGCTGCCCGCCGAGGCGCGTCTGCTGGATGAGCCGAGGTTGTGGGAGCGGGTGCCGCCGGTGCGTTTTCGCAAGTCGGTGCCGACCCAGTGGCTGGAACTGGTGATTCGCGAGGGGCGCAATCGCCAGGTACGGCGGATGACGGCGGCGGTGGGCTTGCCGACGCTGCGGCTGGTGCGGGTGCGGATCGGCCCCTGGAGCCTGGACGGCCTGGGCCTCGGGGAATGGCGGGAAGTGCCGGCGCGGCTGGACTGACGAGAGGGGCGTCGTCCAGCGGGCGCGGAACGATCAGTAGTACGACTTGATCACGGCGATGCCGCGACCCATCACGTCGCGCCAGGCGTCGCGGGTCTCGGCGTCGCAGTCGCGGTCGTGCTCGGCGACCGCCATCAGCAGGGCGTCCAGCCACAGGTCGTAGAGTTCCGGGCGGATATCCAGCGCGGCGCGCGAATGGCTGGCGCCGAGGGCGCGCAGCTTGCTGTCGGACATGCCGCGGGCGTACATCACCAGGTTCATGATCCCGGCACGCAGCAGGTGTTTCTGCGCAGTCATGTCGGTGGTGGCGAACTTGGCGCGAATCTGCGGGGAACTGGCAAGGAAATGCCGGTAGAAATCATCGAAGAATCCGGTGCTGGCACAGCAGCGTCCATAACTCTGCATGACGCGGTCGGCGGCGTTCATGGCGACTCCCTTGTTCTAGGCAATGGCAAGGCGAGCCGGCCCCGTTGGCCGGGGCCGGCGGATGATTACGAGTGGTTGGATGACGCGTGTGGCGCCGGGGTTACATGCCCGCGCCTTCGAGGCTGCCGATGACCAGGCCCTTGATGATGAAGCCCAGTACGCCCAGGCCGAGGGCGAAGAACAGGATCAGGGTTCCGAACTTGCCGGCTTTCGACTTCTTCGCCAGGTCCCACACGATGAAAGCCATGAACAGGATAAGCACGGTCACCAGACCGGTCATCATCCACTCTTCGAACAGTTCGGGATCCATTGGCAACCTCCGGATTTTCAAGCAAACGAAGTCCGGCTCGCGGTCGGACGGAGCGTGCCATGGGGGGCGGGCAAGGCGTTTATCGTTCTACGAGCAGGCTGCTCTTTATATGCGGGGGCCACGCGGGCATGACAACTGAAACAGGTTGCCGATTATACGGCATGCCGCCTGTTCCGTGTCATGTCCCAGGTCTCGCTACGATCAATCGCGCAGGTGCTCCAGCGGCAGTTCGGTACTCGCCAGCACCTGGTTGAGGACGAAGCTGGAGCGCACGCTGGAGACCCCCTCGATGCGCGTCAGGGTACCCAGCAGGAGCTTCTGGTAGTGGTCCATGTCCGGCACCACGACCTTCAACTGGTAGTCCGCGTCCATCCCGGTGACCAGGCTGCACTCCAGCACTTCCGGGCATTTGCCGATGACTTCCTGGAAATGTTCGAAGCGTTCCGGGGTGTGTCGGTCCATGCCTATGAGGACGAAGGCGGTGAGGCTCAGGCCGAGCTTCTTGCGGTCCAGCAAGGCTACCTGGCGGACGATGTAGCCGTCGTCCTCGAGCTGCTTGACCCGTCGCGAACAGGGCGATGGCGACAGGCCTATCCGTTCTGCCAGTTCCTGGTTGGAGATGCGTGCGTCGCGCTGGAGTTCTTCGAGGATACGCAGGTCGTAGCGGTCTAGTTTGTTCATGGCGAGGATTTCTTTCAGGTTGATTGCCATTGGCAAGGTGAATTTGAGTGATTTATTGCGCAATCAAGGTTCTGGTGAGCAATATTAGCAATCATTGGTCGCGCCTGGCGACGTATTCTTTTACCCAGATTCACGGCCCGGACATCTCGTCCATCACGGCTCGCCCAATCAGGCCAGCCGTGGCCGCCGACCCTACAGGGTTGCGCCGGCCTCCGGGTTGCACACCGCCCAGAAGGTGGAGTGAGGTGAGCCGTCGCCAACAGCGCCGAGCCAGGACAGTTACCCCAGAAGGGAGGTCGACGGGCCTCCCTTTTTCTTTGCCCGCGATCCGGCCCGTGCCGCGCTTTTACCCATTCTTTACCCGGCGTTTACCCACCCTTGGCGGAAAACGGCGGAAAGTCGTTCCCGGGATCATTCGAACGTGGCCGGGCGACCAGGCCCGGGGCGAGGCAGACGATGAACGGTGGATGGTGGCGAATGCTCGGGGTGGGCGCTCTCTCGCTGAGCCTGTGCGTCCAGGCGCAGGCCGACGACGGCCGAGGGGGACGCGGTGGACCCGGCGGCGAGCGCGGTGTTGCCCACGGACAACCGGGACCTGGCCGCGGCGAAGCGTACGGCGGCAGTTGGGGACCGCATCCCGACTGGCGCCCGGGCCGGGTGGTGGAGGCCTTGCCGCGCGGGCACCTGCGGGTGCCCTATCGCGGCGGCGAGTATTTCTTCGACGACGGCTACTGGTACCGACCCGACGGCCCGCGCTATGTGCTGGTCGTGCCGCCCCGCGGGGTGCGCGTCCGCAGCCTGCCACCCTATGCGGAGCAGGTCTGGTTGGGCAGCGTGCTGTACTTCCTTGCCGCCGGCACTTACTACCTGTGGCATGCCGACACCCGTGAGTACGAAGTGGTCAGCCCGCCGCCGCAGGCAGCGGGGCCCGGTTATCCGAGCAGTGTGCCGGCCACCGGCTACGACGTGGTGGCCTACCCCGCGCGCGGCCAGGGGCCCGACCAGCAGGGCCGCGACCGCTACGAGTGCCACCGCTGGGCGGTGGGCGAGAGCGGCTTCGACCCGGCGGGGGCGACCTACGCGCCGGCCGCCGAGGTCGCCAACGGCTACCGCCGGGCCATGGCCGCCTGCCTGAGCGGGCGCGGCTACAGCGTCAACTGACGGTTTCCTTGCCGACCACTTCCTGCGGGTCGGCATGGATCAGCACCTCGGCCTTCGGGTATTCGCGCTTGATCGCCAGCACTGCGCGGTCGGTCAGGGCGTGGGCCACCGACAGGCTCAGCTCGCCGGGCAGCTCGAGGTGCAACTGGACGAACCAGTGGTTGCCGGAGATCCGCGTGCGCACGTCGTGCGCGCCGAGCACTCCCGGCACGCTGCAGGCAAGTTCGCGCATGCGCTCGCTGATGTCGGTGGGCAGTTCCCGGTCCATCAGGATCGACACCGACTCGCGAGCGATCTGCAGGGCGCTCCAGAGGATGTACAGGGCGATGCCCAGGCCGAACAGGCCGTCGCTCTGCGGCCAGCCGTAGCGGGCCAGGAGCAGTGCCACGAGGATGCTTGCGTTGAGCAGCAGGTCCGAGCGGTAGTGCAGCGAGTCGGCGCGTATCGCGGTGGAACCGGTGCGGCGGATGACGTGGGTCTGGAAGGCCAGGAGAAGGGCCGTGAGCAGCAGCGACAGCAGCATCACCGCGATGCCCCAGGTGGCCGCGCCGAGGGGCTGCGGGTCGCGCAATTGCTCGACCGCCTGGATAGCCACCAGCACCGCGCTGGCACCGATGAACATGGCCTGGGCCAGGCCGGCCAGGGCCTCGGCCTTGCCGTGGCCGTAGCGGTGGTCGTCGTCGGCCGGGCGTAGCGAATAGTGCACCGCCAGCAGGTTGAGCAGCGAGGCGGCACTGTCCAGCAGGGAGTCGGTGAGGCCGGCGAGCAGGCTCACCGAACCGCTCAGCCACCAGGCAATGGCCTTGCCGATGACCAGGGTGACGGCGACACCGAGCGAGGCCAGGGTGGCCAGGCGCAGCAGGCGGGCGTGGGGGGAATCGGGACTCATGGGGCGCTTCTGTCAGGAGGGACGGCGCCACTGTAAACCAACCGGGCGGCGACCGGGCACTGACGCACGGTCGCGCTCGGAGGGCGGATCAGGCGGCCGGCTTCAGGCCATAGGCCGCCAGTTGCTCGACGCTGCCGCTGTGGCGGATCAGGCGCGGGTCGTCGAGCGGCAGTTCACGGCCGATCTCGCGTTCGAGGATGGCCTTGAGCTTGCGGTTGTCGACCTTGCCGTCCGCGCCGACGGCATCCTTGAGCACTTCCGGGGCGACCGAGTACTTGGCGTCGGGCAGGTAGATGGCGCCGGTGGCGAAGTCGACGCCGAAGGCGATCAGGCCGGGGATGATATAGAACAGCAGGCCGATGGCGTCGAAGGCGACGATGGCCGGATCGATGCGACCGTCGATCTGGCCCCGTCGCTCGGGGTAGAACAGCGTACCGCAGGCCGACAACTGGCTCAGCAGGGCTGCACTGAGAACGGCACAGGAAACGCGGGTGGCAAGGCGCATGTATGACCTCCGGGTGAACATGACGGCGAACTATAGCAATCGACCAGCGTTCGGCAATCTTCTGCCGCGACGATGACGATAAGACCGTCGAAAGCGCCTGCCGGTTCGCCGGTATACTTCGTCGGTCAGTCCGGAGCCAGCATGATTTCCCTACCCATCGACGCCGTTGTTCCCGCCCTGCGCCAGGCCCTTGGCGCACAACACCAGGCCGTCCTGGAAGCCCCGCCGGGTGCCGGCAAGACCACCCGGGTGCCGCTGGCCCTGCTCGACGAGCCCTGGCTCGCCGGCCAACGCATCCTCATGCTCGAACCGCGACGCCTGGCGGCGCGGGCCGCGGCCGAGCGGCTGGCCGCCGAGCTGGGCGAAAAGGTCGGCGAGACCGTCGGCTACCGGATCCGCCTGGAGAGCAAGGTCGGCCCGAAGACCCGCATCGAAGTGGTCACCGAGGGTATCCTTGCCCGTCGCCTGCAAGACGACCCGGCGCTGGACGGTGTCGGCCTGGTGATCTTCGACGAATTCCACGAGCGCAGCCTGGATGCCGACCTGGCCCTGGCGCTGACTCTCAATGGCCGCGAACTGTTGCGCGACGAGCCGCCGCTGAAAGTGCTGGTGATGTCGGCGACCCTGGAGGGCGAGCGTCTTGCGGCGCTGCTCGGCGAAGCGCCGGTGGTGCGCAGCGAGGGCCGCATGTTCCCGGTGGATATCCGCTGGGGACGGCCGGCGCAACCCGGCGAGTTCATCGAGCCGCGGGTGCAGCAGGCGGTGCTCCAGGCGCTGGCGGAGGAAAGCGGCAGCGTGCTGGTCTTTCTTCCCGGCCAGGCCGAGATCCGCCGCGTTCACGAAGGCTTGCGCGAAGCCCTTGACGGACGCCCCGAGGTGCTGCTCTGCCCGCTGCATGGCGAACTCGACCTCGCCGCCCAGCGCGCCGCCATCGAGCCGGCGTCGCGGGGCACGCGCAAGGTGGTGCTGGCGACCAATATCGCCGAGACCAGCCTGACCATCGACGGCGTGCGGGTGGTGATCGACGCCGGCCTGGCGCGGGTGCCGCGCTTCGATCCGGGCAGTGGCATGACCCGCCTGGAGACCCAGCGCATCTCCCGCGCCTCCGCTACCCAGCGTGCCGGCCGCGCAGGGCGCCTGGAGCCGGGCGTATGCTACCGCTTGTGGTCGGAGAGCCAGCATGAGCAGTTGCCTGCCTACGGCACGGCGGAAATCCTCCAGGCCGATCTGGCCGGGCTGGCCCTGCAACTGGCGCGCTGGGGCGTGGCGCCGGAGGAGCTGGCCTGGCTCGACGCGCCGCCCGCGGCGGCCTACGCCCAGGCCCGCGAGCTGCTCGGGCGGCTGGGGGCGCTGAACGCCAGCGGCGCGTTGAGTGCCCATGGCCAGGCGATGGCCGCATTGCCGACCCATCCGCGCATTGCCCACCTGCTGCTGCGCGGCCAGGCCCTCGGCCTTGGCGAACTGGCTTGCGACGTAGCGGCGCTGCTCGGCGAACGTGACATACAGCGTGGCGGCGGCGCCGACCTGCACAGCCGTCTCGCCCTGCTCGCCGGCGAGGCCCGCGCTGGCGCCTCGCGCGGCGCGGTACAGCGCGCCCGGCAACTGGCCCGGCAGTTCCGCGGTTACCTGCGCGGCGCCGCCAGCGAAGCGGTCGTCGATCCCGGCCATCCTCGCTGGCTGGGCTGTCTGCTGGCCTTCGCCTATCCCGACCGCATCGCTCGCCAGCGCCGCGCCGGCGGCGGCGACTACCGGCTGGCCAATGGGCGCGCTGCGCAGTTCGGCGAACCGGACAGCCTGATGAAGCAGCCCTGGCTGGTGATCGCCGATCTGGGCAGCCGCCAGGGCCAGCGCGAAGAGCGGATCTACCTGGCCGCCGAACTCGATCCGAGGTTGTTCGATACGGTCCTGGCGGAGCAGGTCAGCCAGCGCGACGAGCTGCAGTGGGACGAGCGCGAAGGCGTGCTGCGCGCCGAGCGCCAGCGCCGGGTCGGCGAACTGGTGCTGTCCAGCGAGGCGCTACCCGGCCTCGACGAAGCGGCGCGCAGCCAGGCGCTGCTCGGCCTGGTCCGGCGCAAGGGCCTGGAGTTGTTGCCCTGGACCCCGGAACTGCGCCAGTGGCAGGCGCGCATCGGCTTGCTGCGCCGGCTGGACCTGGAAGACAAGGGCGAGAGCGAGTGGCCGGACGTCAGCGACGCCGCGTTGCTGGAACGGTTGGAGGAATGGTTGCCGGCCTATCTCGGCAAGGTCACCCGCCTGGCTCACTTCGCCAACCTCGACCTGGCTTCGATCCTCGCCGGGCTGCTGCCCTGGCCATTACCGCAGCGTCTCGACGAGTGGGCACCGAAAACCCTGGAAGTCCCCTCCGGCTCGCGCATCCGCCTGGACTACAGCGAAACCCCGCCGATCCTCGCGGTGCGCCTGCAGGAACTGTTCGGCCTCGGCGACACTCCGCGCATCGCCCAGGGCCGCCTGGCAGTGAAGCTGCACCTGCTGTCACCCGCGCATCGCCCGGTGCAGGTGACCCAGGACCTGGCGAACTTCTGGCGCAGCACCTATGCGGAAGTCAGGAAGGACCTGAAGGGACGCTATCCGAAGCTATTCCATAAGTTAGACCCTTGGGTTGAATCGCTTAACAACAAAAAGATTGACAGGTAGCGATTGTAAACTGACGCATAACATATAGGATTGACTGATTCATCAGGGGGGGCGAATGTCCTACACCAATCCGCGTCACGAAGGTCGTCTGATTCTCATCCCGAATTTGCAGGATGCCTTCGCTATCCTGCATGTCAGTGAAGCGCCTCGCGGCTCTATTGAGTCAGCGCTTGAGGGGGCTGAATCCAATCTGCTTTATAAATGCGATGAAGTCGGTTCAGGGAATGACCGTGCCCTGTTCAATTTCCCATTTTTGTTTAGTGCTAATGGCAACCCTTGGCACGAAGCGAACGACTACTTGCTGAGTCTCATGCGTGATAGGGCTCCTGCAAGTCGACGCACTGATGATGTTAGGCGTCGTGCCAGTAAACTGTTGGATTACCTCCTATTCTGTGAGGATAACAATCTGGATTGGCTCGACTTTTCCGGTGCCCGTCCTTCGCTTCGCCCGACTTACAAGTACTTCTATCACCTGATTAAAGAAGGCCGTCGCAGTAATCAGGTCATCAATCAATATACCGCTGCGGTCTATCACTTTTATAAGTACGTTTCCGAGCATTGGCATTACCTCGATCTAAAGCGTGTTGATACGATCAAGCAAGTGCGGCTTATCGTGCAGAGCCCAAAAGGCGCGAAAATCATCGATGCTGAAAAGCGCAGCCAAACGCGGCGTACGCCGCCTAGTAGCTCCGTTCCTTTGGGATTCGTGCGTGAAGATGGCGAGGATCTTCGACCTCTCTCCAATCTTGAGTTAGGCGCGCTTTTGGAGGCCATTAATGAAAAGAAATGGTCAACGATTGAGCGGTTGATTCTTCTCACGTCTCTGATGACTGGAGCTCGTAAGCAAAGTGTTTTGACCATACGCTTGAAGCATTTGAAAGGATTTACAGAAGACAAACTAGTGCCGGAATGTGCCTATAAATTGCATGCCGGCCCGCGCACAGGCATTGATACGAAATTTGACAAAACTCAAGTTCTGTATGTTCCAAAGCAACTTGCTGAAGAATTGGTCACGCTTGCACGTAGTCCGATGATGAGGAGACGGCGGGAAAAATTTCGTGCTCAATTAGAAGTCAGTCATCCCGGTCTGTTGATAGAAGAGGACGATATGTATTTGTTTCTCTCCGATCAAGGCAATTGTTATTACATGGCTTCAAATGATCCGCGTTACGCAATTGTTAGGTCGCCACAGACAGGGCAGGTGACGGAAACAATAAAGCGAAAATTGCAGAGTACAGCTTCTAGCCAATTTCCAAAAGATTTTACATATCACTGGCTGCGAGCGACTTTTGCCTATCAACTCTACCAGCGCCTGCAACCGTTGGTTCAAGAAGGCGTTTTGAAATTAGGGGAGGATATTGATTTTATTCAAAAACGTATGCATCACGAGTCTAGGGAAACAACTGAAAACTATCTAAAGTTATTCAATATGACTCACGAAAAAGTCATCGCCCAAGAGGTGTGGGAGAAGAAATTGTTTAACGGTAACTACGAAGTCATGAAATTGACGGTCCAAGAATGAGTAGTCGGCAGCTGTTAGAGCATCGCGAAAATACAAAAATTATTACGCTAAATGAGTTGGTTCAGGAGTTTTCCGAACCTGAGCGTTTGCGATTGCAGCTGACCGTTAAGGTTAAAAAGAAGCCGTTAGATATTGGTAGTTTTGCATATCTCATTCGTGGTAAGAATAAAAGTGTTCATGATGATCGCGGGACGCCATTGGTGATTGAGTCGTTCGTTGAAAGTCGTCGTGAGCTGATTGTGAGAGTTTTGGAGTCTTTTGTCGGTCTGCGTGATAAGTCAGTCTTGGCAAATTTCTTCCATACCGAATATTTTATTGATTGGTTGAACGCTGAGGGTTACCGAGAAATATTTTCCAGTAGCGTGGATGCTCAAAAGGCATATCGAGATTATACAGCGCATCTAAATCAAAAAATATCCGATAAAAAGCTGAAGCCCCGGACCGCGTCAAGCTACCAAACTAGAGCATCCAGCCTGATCAAATTACTTTATCCAGATAATAGTGTCCATATTCTTGCTGGTGCAGTAAGGATTGTTCCAGATAGAGGTTCTGCAACAGCAGGCGCTGCTCATGTCGAGTTGTATAGAGATGTTTGCTTTGCCATTGCCCAGCAGTGCAGTGATTTTATCTTGAATAAAAAACCTTACCCGCTCGTGGTTGGAGTTAGAGATTATGAAGTTGTTATATTTCCGTCCAACCGAGGCGCGAGCAGCCCATTTAAGGATGCTGCTCCTTCATATAACTCAGCTGAGCGGCGAATTGCTACGGCCGAAGAATACTTCGCGGCCTTCGAGAGGCTTGGCCGAAAAAAGCCGAGAAATTATAATGTCGCGCGCGAACTAAGAAGCTCCCAGGCATCTTTGGATGCGGCTAATGAAGATGGGCGCAACTGGCATCGTCTTAATCTAGCGAGTCTTGCGGCGAAAGCCTATGCTATCCTTTTTTTTATGATTACAGGTGCCACTCCGGCTGAATTTGAGCAGTTTAGTTACGAAGACGCACTCAAAGTTGAAAAGTCCCCTCTCAAGAAAGAGTTGTCGGCTGTGAAATTTCGGGCTGGCGGAAAGTCAACGCTTTACAACATTGGGCGGGGCTCGGGTTTGTCGCTGCTGAAAGAGTATTTAAAGCTGCGTGCGTGGATTTTGGATGGTGCGAGACATGAGCGACTATTCTTTGCAATGCCTACGTCTGGTCAGCTTAGAACTTGCAAAAGCTTTGGTGATCTTAACGTGACAAGCTCCTTAGAAAAATTTTATGAGTTTATTAGCGGGGTCTTTCTTGATCCGACTGTACCAAGACTTTCAACTCGTAAAATACGCAAGCACAAAAGCACTGAAATGCACTCTGCACGTTTGTCGCCGTCCACGGTAGCGGCATCCCTCAATCACACCGAAGCGGTGAATCTTTCTACCTATGCAGAGGCAACACCTGAACAGCAGCAATCCGAGTTCAGCCTGTTTTGGGATGCAATACGCCACGCTGCTCATGTTGTGCGTGAGCGAAGCCGCAAGGCTGTAGCAAGTAGTGTCGCAATAGCGGCGGGTCACTGCGAGGATTTCAATAAGCCGACGTCTGCCACTGATGTGGGATTGATTATAGAGCCGAACTGCCGCACCCAATATGGTTGTTTGTACTGCGAAAACTATTTATGTCACGGCGATGAGGAGGATCTGCATAAAATTCTGAGTTTGCAATACGTGGTCAATGCCGTGCGTAAATCGGCCCCCGATGCAGCGCATACTGAGGCACTTTTCAAAGAGTTATCTATCCGGATCGAGTTTATAGTCGATGCTCTTAGTGAGCGCTCTAGCTCGGTGAAACAGACAGTCGAAAAGGTTAAAGCTAAGGTGTTTGAATACGGCGAGTTAACTAAGTTTTGGGAAGTCCGGTTGGGTCGCTATGAAAAAATGGGGATCGTATTTTGAGTGCTGCTGTTCAGTCGATAGGTAGTCTTTTTTCTAGCGGCCAGTTTCCAGTCACCAGCCAGCCAGATAGTGCGGCTCAGCTGTATGGGAAGCCCGCGTCGGATTTTGTTATCTGTCGCACTGAGTATGGCAATGCAACGGCAGTGTACGGCGAGTCTGTATGGGACTTTAACCCGTACAGGCTGAGTGCAAAAAAAATTGGCCGAATACGCTTCGATATGGTGTTCGGTGATTATGGTCATGATCAGCAAGCGCTGATCGAAGAAGCCAAATATCTTCTGTATTGTCTTATTTATTTCGCTGGCGGTGGGCGGATTGGTAAGCTGAGTGCATCTACGATTATTTCATATTGGGTTGTGCTGCGCATCGCTATGAAGTTCTGCTATGCGCAGAAAAAGAAGTCAATGGTTGGTGTGCTGTCCTTGCAGCAGCTTTTTACCGTGCCTGTTTATCTAGCGGCTTTTGTTAGTGAAAGTAATTTTGACAAGACGGTTCTTAGTGGGATATTGCACGGATTGATTAGTGTGGGCGAGGAACGCCTAGGGTATGTTGTGCTGAATCCAAGAGTTTTTGATTTGAGAAGACCTGATTCTAAACAGCATCCGGTAATTCCGACACGCCTTTATTTGAATTTAATAAATATTTGTGGCGACCTGCTCGATCATCTTTACTTGGGTGTTGGGAATATTGATTCATTTATATCGTGCTTTGCTGATGAGTATTTCGGTCTTACTCCGCACCGTCAAAAATCTTTGGGGGTTGGTGGTAAGTCGCGCTATCGCCCCGGTATTCAGCAAGCAATAGAGGAATATGGTCTGGCTGCGGTTTTTGTCGGTGAGTTTGCCTGTTCCGAAAAGAGAAAGCTGCAGCGAGTCCTTCTCAAGATGCAGTATGTGGTGAGAATGGTGATACACCTATATACCGGCATGCGTGATCAAGAGGTGATGCGTATGTCTTATAACTGCTTATCTGATCAAGTCGTGAGATGTTCAGTGGTTGATGATCAAGGTTTTATGCGCGATCAACCGCAATCAGTACACATATTATCGACTACCACGAAGTTTAGCGGTTACAAGAAAGAAAGCGCATGGTTCGCGGCAGGCGAAGTCGTCAAGGCGGTCGAGGTTGGCCAGGCGATTTGTCGTGGTTTAGCCCGGCTCTATAGGATTGAACTGGATGATCGTTGTCCGCTATTCATCAATCCGTCCGTCCTGTGTAAAACGAAGAATTGTGCAGAAGTTGGTGTAACAGACTTTACATTGAGAGCAACGATGGGCAGTGCTTTGAAATCCTTATCGATTCAATCAGAGGATTTACAAGAGTTGGCTCAGAGCGACCCTTCTCGTGACTTTTACAATGAGCCAGATTTTGCAGTAGGCCAGCCCTGGCCGCTGACTAGCCATCAATTCCGACGTTCGTTGGCCTTCTATGGAAGCAGTAGCGGCTTTCTCTCGTTACCGACTCTGCGAGCGCAGTTCAAGCATATGACCATTCAGATGGCGCGCTATTATGCGAATGGCTTTGATAACTTGCGCACCATTTTTGGCTACTATGACGAGAAGAAAATAGACTTCGTGCTACCATATAACCACTTTGCTTTCGAGTTCCAGATGGCCATGCCGATGTCGGTGGCCAATCAGTTGATTGCAGATCTGCTGTTCAAAGAAGAACCGCTGTTTGGTGGCACCGGTTCATACATGCAGAGGCAGAAAGAACGTGTTGAAGCTGGCGAGATAAAGATTGAAGATATTCGTGCCGATACAGAGCTTCGGGTGAAGAACGGTGCAATTAGCTATCGGCCAACGCTACTCGGTGGTTGCACCAAGGTGGGCCGCTGCGATTCCTTCATGCTCGGTGACTATACTGAATGTTTGTCCTGCGAGGGTGCGATTATCAAGCCCTCCAGGTTAAGTGCGGCCATTGAGGATGCGAAAAACGAGTTGTCAAACTACGCAGAAGACTCAGGCGAATATCAAATTGTGAAGGGCGATATTGAGCGCCTAATGGTTTTCAAGACTCGCCTGATCGACACTGTGGAGCTTTAGTCATGAAGTCTGGTGAAGGAATAAGCAAGGGGGTTGGTGCCTGTCAGGAAGCTTTGCAGCGCCTTCTCGATGGGAAGCCTTTTATGCCCGAGCATGTAGGGCTAGACCTATCCAAACTTACCGCGAGCATCGTCAGTCATGAGGCTGGATTTGACCGTGGTTATCTGAAAAAGTCTCGCAAAACACATTTGCCATTACTCGCAAAGATCGAGGCTTGTCGTGCTGAGGCTGACAAGGGCTGCGGCTCATCAAGTGGTAAAAGCATTAAACGTTTAGCAGATAAAGTTTTGTTTTTAGAAAAAGAGCTGGCGATGGTCAGTTCGCAGCGTGATCGAGCGCTTACACAGAACCTCCAGCTATGGGCGCGCGTGAGAGAACTGGAACTAGCTGAGCGTCAGAACAAGTCACGCCGGGTTCGGCTACATCATTGATAGATTTACGCCTCCTCGACAGCATCACAAGCGTCGGGGAATGTTCTAGCTAGTAGTCTGGATAATGAGGTTAGGGCCGACAGCATTAATGCAATTTCAAGCCTTCTTGAGCGCCAGCGTCGATCAGGTGGGCTAAAGCTCTGACGCCTGAGGCAGTAGGCCGCATGGATCGCATGCAAGCACGCTTGCGATGCGATACAGCTTCTCGACGGTGATGTTGACCTCGCCACGTTCGATCCGCCCTACGTAGCTGCGGTCGATATTGCACGCCAGCGCCAGTGCATCCTGGGAAATCCGGCAGGCCTTCCTCTGCACTCGGATGCGTTCCCCTAACGCTTTCGCCAACTTATCCATGACCGTCTCAATTCAACTTGAGGCGGCACTATCGTGCGTTTGCGGACGCACAGGCCACGGATTATAATCCGCATTTCTTTCGCGCTAACTCTTCTGGTGCCTCAATGAAATCGGCCTCGTTTATCTTCGACAGGCGTCTGTATGAGCTGCTTCAGGAGCCAGGGCGTACAACCTTTACGACCCGTGAACTGCGCGATGCCTATGCTGCTCGCCTGAATGGCACACATTTCCGTATCGCCGATGTGCGACGCTATGTGTATGAGCAGATCCGTCGACTAGTGCGCGCGGGCTGGGTTGCACTGGACGAGGACCGTCGTGTCCGAGGACAGGTCTACCACCTGCAGCCGATTCCGGCACACCTACAACTGGAACTGATCGACAACGGTTTTGAGAGCAGCCTTATGGCTGCCGGAGTGCCCGAACCAGACACGGCGGTACGCGACGTGGAGGCTTTGCCGGCCAATACGGATTTGCAGTTGGAGGCGCTCCACAAGGAAATCCGCTTGGACTTTCTCACTTCAATGGGCGAGGCAGAGCGATTCAAGCTGCTTCTGGACGAGATGCCGCATTTGCGCGACAAGGTTGAAGGCGATTACCTGGAGGCCAGGGATCGCAGTTCTCGCCTTCTGGGCCATTTACGCGCCATAGAAAAGACCCTCAAAACGCTCGCAGCGCCACGATGAGCAGATCGCTACGCAGCTGGCAGAACAGCTGCATCACCAAGGCGTTGGAGCACCTTACCGTCACGCAGCACTTCTTCTGCCAGGCAACGCCGGGAGCCGGGAAGACGCGCATGGCCGCGGAGCTGACCAGCCGACTGCTTCAGCAGGACAGAATTGACCTGGTGCTGTGCTTTGCGCCGTCCTGCCAGGTCGTGGAGGGTTTTCGTTCGACTTTTTCGGAAGTGCTAGGCAGACGTCTCGATGGCCAGATGGGTGCCGTGGGGGCGGCCTATACCTATCAGGCCATGGAATACCGTGATGAGGGATTCTGGCAGCTTCTTGATGACTACCGGGTGCTTGTGGTCTTCGATGAAATCCACCATTGCGCCGGCCACGATCCGCTCCTCAGCAATGCCTGGGGGCAGCAGATACTGCACCGGATACAGGATCGCGCTGTCTTCACGTTGGCCCTGTCTGGCACGCCCTGGCGTTCGGACGACAAGGCCATTGCCTTGGCTCGCTATTCGTCGCCCGAAGGGCATTTGATCTGCGATTACCGCTATGGCTTGAAAGACGCCATTGCCGACGGCGTGTGCCGATCCCCTCGCATTGTGTTGCTCGATAATCAGAAGGTGAAACTCACTGAAGAACTTGGCGCGGATAGCTCCGTCAGGCTGTTTCCCAGCATCGCCAAGCTTTTGGGGGAGTCACCTGTCACCTATGAGGAACTGCTGCGCCATGACGACGTGATCAATCCAATCCTCGACCTTGGCTACAGCAAGCTCAACGAGCTACGCCAGATCAAGCCTGATGCCGCCGGCTTGGTGGTGGCTACCGACATCGAACACGCTCAGCAAATAGCCCAGGCTCTGGAAACAATGGGTGAAGAGTGCCGTATCGTGACCAACAAAACCCCGGATGCGCAGCAAGTGATCAATGCATTCCGCAGCAACACCTGCCGCTGGATTGTCGCCGTAGGAATGATCAGCGAAGGCACCGACATTCCACGCCTGCAAGTGTGCTGCTATCTCAGCCGTATCCGCACCGAACTGCATTACCGGCAAGTGCTGGGACGGGTACTGCGACGCACAGGTGAATCGGATGACCAGGCTTGGCTATTCATGCTGGCAGAACCGAAGCTTCAGGGCTTTGCGGAGCGAATTGCAGATGACTTGCCGGATGACCTGGCCGTTTTGAGAGATGTGCAGATGCCTGGATTTAATCCAGACTCAAGGCCTGAACCGATGGGTGCTTCGGGCCATGTCAAGGGTATCGGCGATGCTGGGTTAGGTGGCGCAGAACCTGGTATTGGGTCGCAGGCTACGAACATCATTTCGCTGGGTGGCTTTGCAAATGAGCCCGCTTACCAGGTCAGCTTTTCCCAGCATTACCGGCAGCAGCTACTGGCTTGTTTCTGATGCTCAGCCAGTCGAGGCTGCTCGAATGATGCCGGTGTGCATGAATCCATAACCGGCCGGTGCCGCGTGGAACGTAATCGTGAGGTGCGTATGGAGGTTAGGTCGCAGGCATTGGTCGATGTCGTTGAGGATGTGATCTGCGACGTGTGCCGCTCTGGAACTCGTATCCCTGGCTATGGCCTTCAATACGGCAAGCTTGAAGCCCAATGGGGATATGGATCACAGCATGACGGAAAGCACTATCGGGTGCATCTCTGCGAGCCCTGCTTTTTCAGGGTGCTGAGTGGATTGCGTCGGGAGTGTATGGTCAATGGCATGTTCGATGATGAGCAGCCATTTTCCTCTGAGGATTTTGGCTTGGTCAGCAAGGGTAACTACTGGGAAAAGAGCTGATGACAGGACTGCGGCTGAGCGATCTTCTTGAACCCGTCATGCAGCTTGCTTACGAAGCAGGCCTACTTATTGAGTCAGAGCTTAATAGACCAGACGGCCCAAGGGGCAGTGGCTTTAAGGCAGACGTCGATGTTGAAATCGAGGTACTTCTGCGACAGCGACTGAAGCACATCCTTAATTGCGATTTTGTCGGAGAAGAAACGGGCTGCGAGCTATCAGGCCACCCATTTAGTTGGGTTGTTGACCCCAATGATGGAACAGGCGACTTCCTCAATCGTCGGCCGGGCTCTGCCATTTCTATCGGATTGCTGCATAACGCAACGCCAGTGCTGGGCGTGGTTTACGCCCCCGTCACGCCTAGTGGTCCTGACTGCATAGCATGGGCTGAGGGTGCACCGGCTTTACTGCGTAATGGTCGTCCCGTGAATAATGACCTGCAATCTGCGATCTTGGGTAAGCGTCCAGCCAAGTCACCTTCCGAACTCCAGCATTAAGGGCGATGGTGTCCGCGTATTTTTAAGCGGACGCGTTCGTCCTTAACGTTAGGATTTCCATGCGCCAACGAAGCTCTTACCCCGAACCGTTCAAGGTCCAGGTCGTTCAGGAATGCCTACAACCGGGTGCGACCGTCTCCAGCGTTGCCATCCGCCATGGCATCAACGCCAACGTCATTCGAAAATGGCTACCGCTTTACCGAGATCAGCTACCCGCGGCGTTGCCGGCGTTCGTTCCATTGAGGGCTACGCCCAAACGGCCGACTGCAGCATCGGTGATTATTGAGCTATCGCTTGGCGAGCAGTCAGTCACAGTGAAATGGCCAGTGTCCGATCCTGACGGCTGCGCCCGCTTTGTCCGGGGGCTTGCCCCGTGATCCGCATCGATAGCATCTGGCTTGCCACTGAGCCGATGGACATGCGCGCCGGCACCGAGACCGCATTGGCCCGTGTAGTGGAGGTATTCGGTGCGGCGAAGCCGCACTGTGCTTATCTGTTCGCCAACCGCCGCGCCAACCGCATGAAAGTGTTGGTGCATGACGGTGTAGGGATCTGGCTGGCCGCGCGGCGATTGAACCAGGGCAAGTTTCACTGGCCAGGCATCCACCGCGGCTCGGAAGTTGAACTCGACACCGAGCAGCTTCAGGCTTTGGTGCTCGGTTTACCTTGGCAGCGGGTTGGTGCAGCCGGTGCGATCACAGTGCTGTAGCGCCGGCCATTAGCCCATCGCTTTATCTGCGCTGATCGCCTGCTCTGGCACAATCAGCGGCATGACTTCCTCGCCCAATCTCGACCAACTGACACCTGGTGGTTTCGTCGGGGATGCGCTCCAGGTTC
>NZ_KV813333.1:0-494 GCF_001813645.1 Pseudomonas sp. HMSC063H08 | reverse complement strand
GAGCGCCAGTCGTCGGAGCCGGAGGTGCCGGAGACTTCGTGGGTCCAGGTGATCTTGCGGTAGGTGAAGTGCACGTCTTCCAGGTGGGTGAAGTGGGCGTTGCCCGGGTCCTGGCAGTTGTGCATGTAGTCCTTGATGTCGACGATGATCGCGTCTTCCAGGACGGTGGTGTAGTAGTGCTCCTGGGTGCCGGCGGCGGAGGTGCGGTACCACTGGATCTCGACCTTGGTCAGGCGCTCGCCGGAGGTCAGGGCGGCCAGCAGCAGCGGCGAGGCCTTGTCGAAGACCTTGGTGATGACCACCGGCTTGTGCACGCGCTGGCCGGTCGGCTGGCCGGACTGCGGGTCGCGCGGGATGATCACTTCGTGGTTGAAGCCCTGGACCATCACCTGGTCCTCGTGGCCTTCCTGGTAGGTGTTGCCGACCGAATCCTCGGTGAAGGCGCCGGCGGTGATCAGGCCCTGCTTGGTGCCGGTGATGGACATATAGGCGGG
>NZ_KV813332.1:0-226 GCF_001813645.1 Pseudomonas sp. HMSC063H08 | reverse complement strand
CTCCATGCCGGCGGCATCGGCACCGACTGGCCGGGCGGCATTCGGAATGGCTCTGCACTGTTCTGGCCCTGGGACGAAGAGTGGTGGAAGCCTAAGTCGGCGCGCGAGAACCTGGTACGCGCCGGCGCCCTGGTGCTAGCCGAGATCGAGCGCCTGGACCGCTCCGCCACCGAGCAGGGCTCAACCTGCTGCAAGGGGGGCGCGTAATGGACAAGCAAAAAGTCCT
>NZ_KV813331.1:0-4881 GCF_001813645.1 Pseudomonas sp. HMSC063H08 | reverse complement strand
TCATCTGCTTCATCGGGAAACTCGGTGGGTGGGGTCGCGGTATTTTGCCAAATCAGAAAGTCTTTTTCAGAGTTTCCCTAGGCTGACAAGCCAAGCGCTGGATCGCAACCATCCATCACCTTATCCAGCTAGATCTGCCTCCTCCAATAAGTGCCGCACAAATCCCGGCGGGTGCAGATTTCCGGGAGGTTTGCGCCAGATCAGTTGGAGACGCTTTTCAAGCCCCGGGATGGGAAGAGCTACCAGCGCGCCACTGCGAACTTCGTCTTGTACTGCGGAAGCCATCACCAACGACACGCCGAGTCCCGCCCTCACTGCTTGTTTGACTGCCTCGGTGCTGCCTAGCTGCATACCGCTGCGAGGCACGCCCAGTTCGCCAAAGTATTCGGTCAGAAGCCGTCCGGTACCGCTACCCGGTTCACCTCCCAGCATCGGCAG
The DNA here is from genome assembly GCF_001813645.1 of Pseudomonas sp. HMSC063H08. Lineage (NCBI taxonomy): Bacteria > Pseudomonadati > Pseudomonadota > Gammaproteobacteria > Pseudomonadales > Pseudomonadaceae > Pseudomonas > Pseudomonas sp. HMSC063H08. The sequence continues at coordinate 4,443 of NZ_KV813331.1, read as the reverse complement.
GTCCACCAGACGATCACGTTCTATGCACCCTGCTTCAGCCAGCGCATGGTCGGGGCTGACGATAAGCACCAGCGGCTCGACCCGCCAGAGGCGGTGTTCGAAGTCGGGGTGAGGTAGCCACCATTCCATGATCGCGGCGTCGAGCTGGCCCGCCAGTAGCTGGTCGGCCACATCCGGGTTGGCGGCGATGCGCAGATCCACCTCGCCCCTCTCATTTGCGGTCGTCAGATAGTTGCGCACGAATGGCAGGAGAAGGTAGGTGCCGATGTTGGAGCTGGCCCCGACGCGCTCACGATTGCCATGCAGGGCTTCTAGCGCCCGGGCGTGCATGTCGAGCAAGGCGGTCGCATGCGGCATGAAGGCCAGCGCCCGTGTGGTAGGCTGGCAGCCGCTACGACTGCGCTGCACCAGCGTTACGCCGACCTGCTCTTCAAGCTTCTGCAAGTGCTGCGACACCGTCGGCTGGGCCAGCCCCAACGCCCTCGCCGCGCTCTGAAAACTGCCTGTTTGAACGATCGCTACCAGGCTCTTCAGCCAGACCGGATTCAACATGCGGCAGGCTCGGCCTTGGGCAGACGGTTCGCAGCGTTGATTGGGCGCGCACCTGCCAATGCCTGGATGATGTTCTGCGCTGCACAACGTTCAATCTCCAGGCGCACCGCGCGCACTGCCGACCCTATGTGCGGAGTGAACAGCGTATTCGGATGCGCGAGCAGCGCAGGATCGATCAGCCGCGGCCGGTCCGCGCGAGCCCAGTCTTCCATTTCGAATACATCCGCCGCATACCCGCCGAGCTGGCCTCGCTCAAGCGCCGCGAGCACGGCGGCTTCATCCACTACCGAACCACGACAGGGGTTTACAAGCAGAGCGCCCGGCCGTACGAGGGCAAGCAGCTCGGCGTTGACCAGATGCTGGGTATCGGCATTCAAGGGAAGCGCCAGCAGGATGAAGTCCGAGCTGGCGAAGAGTTCGCTGCACGCCACCCGGCGCAGGCCGAGCCGTTGCTCGGTTTGTGTATCCAGAGCCTTCGCCTCGTGGTACTGCAGGGTCGCGCCCCATCCCTGCAAGCGATCAGCCATGGCCAGTCCGATGGCGCCCATGCCAAGGATGCCGACCGTAGCGTTATCCAGCCCCGTGCCGTAGAACTGTGGTTGCCAGCCCTGGAACTTGCCAGAGCGGACGAACGCATCTGCTGCCCGCAGATGCCGCCCCAGCCCCACCGCCAGTCCGATCGCCAGCTCGGCAGTCGGGACCGTCAACAGATCAGGCACGAAGGTCAGCCAGACCCCGCGGGCAGTACAGGCGTCCACATCGAAATTGTCGAAGCCCTTGAGCGCGCAGCCGACTACACGCAGCTCAGGGCAGGCTTGAAGAAAGTCTGCATCGACCCGATCGGGCATGAACGCCATCATCGCCTGAGCATCGCGGCAGCGGCGCAGAATTTCCTCGCGCGGCAGCGTGCTGTCGGTCTGGTTGGTCATCAGCTCGCAATGTGGCGCCAGCAGTTGCAGGATCTCATCGTGTACTCGGTGAGTTATAACGAGTTTCGGCAGCATGGTTTGTCCTATTTGAAACGTTTGCGCAGCACGCCACTGAAGGCGTCTACTAGCGTGACCATGGCCAGGATGACCAGCAGGATTGCTGCAACCTCCTGGTACTGCATGATGCGCAGCGAGCCCATGAGTTCGAAGCCGATACCGCCGGCGCCAACCATGCCCATCACGGTGGAGGCGCGAAAGTTGTATTCCCAGCGGTAGATCGCCACGTCGGCGAACTGCGGCGTCACCTGTGGCAAAACCGCGTGCAGCAGCACTTGCATCGGCGTAGCCCCCGCCGCCCGAGCGGCTTCCACCGGCGCTTCGTCGACGTGCTCGATGGCCTCGGCGAAGAACTTGCCGACCATGCCGACCGAATGCAGACCCAGGGCAAGCACGCCCGGCAAGGCGCCGAACCCTACGGCTGCAACGAAGATGATGCCCATGATCAGCTCCGGCACCGACCGCAGGGCATTGAGCAGCACCCGGGCAACACCGAACACAAGGGGGTGCGGCGCCGTATTGCGCGCTGCAACGAAGGCCACCACCAGCGAGAACACCACTGCGATGGCCGTACCGGCGATGCTCATCGCCAAGGTGTCGATCAAGGGGCGAATCCAGCTTCGATAGCCCGAAAAGTCTGGCGGCATGGCCTCGCCTGCCAGGGTCGCGATGGAGGGCAGCCCGTTCAGCAGCGTGGTGGCATCGAGCAGCCCCACGTACCAGCAGGCCAACAGCACCACTCCGAATACAATCGCCACCTGCCCCAGCTGGCGCCACCAACCGAGGCCGAAGCCTCGAAGGATGTGCTCGCGTTGCTCTGCAGGCAGCGCCTGCACGTCGTAATGAGTAGACATATCGGTGCTCACATCGTGGCGAAGTCGAGGCCGAGCAGCGATCCCATGTTGCGGATCACATCGTAGTCGGCGTCGGTGATTGGCGCGAAGGCCTCGGCCTTGAAGTTGCGCAGCACTTCGGGATCGTCGATACCGACGAATACATCCCGCACCTTGGTTTTCAGCTCGGGGCTCAGGTTCGAGCGCATCGCCCAGGGGTACTGGGGGTATTCGCCGCTGTAACCAAGTACTTTCACCTTGCTCGGATCGATTAGGCCACGTTCGACTGCGTGATTGAAAATTACCTCCGACAGCCCACCCGCATCGGCGTTGCCGTTCGCCACGTTGACGGCAACGGCGTCATGCGTGCCCACAAAATGTTGTTCGTAGTCCTGCCCACCCGTCAAACCGGCCGTCTCAAGAAGCACGGCTTTGGGAATCAAATGGCTGGACGTCGATGCCCGGTCACCATAGGCCATCTTCTTGCCCTTAAGGTCGGCATACTCATTCACGCCTGACGCCACATTGGCGATAATCACCGAGCGATAGGTCGGCTTGCCGTCGATGACCATGGCAGCGAAGGGCTCGATGTCGCTTTTGCTTTTGGCCATGACGTAGGACAGCGGACCGAAATACGCCAGGTCGATACGGCCAAAGCGCATCGCCTCAATCATCGAGGAATAGTCGGTGGTTACGATCAGCTGCACCTTCTTGTCCAGATGCTCTTCCAGATAATCCTTCAGCGGCTGGTTACGCTTGATCAGCTCGGAGGCGTTTTCGTCCGGCAGCAGGGCAACCTTTAGCACATCCGGATCGGCATCGGCCGCTAGGGCGGACAAACTTGAAACAGCGGACAGCAAGCAAGTCAATAAGAGCGCGGATAAGCGTTTCATCGGGACATCTCCAGTGAAGGTTCGAGCATGACAGGTGGTTCAGCCGGAGCATTCGCTGGCTGAGTCGTAGAGCGGCCTGCATAGATGCGCTCAAGCTGCGCATCGGTGAGTTCCGAGGGCGCGGCATCGAAAACGATCTGAGAATCGGCCAGCCCGACGACGCGATCGGCGAAGCGGCGGGCATATTCGAGTTGATGCAGCGAAACGATGGCGGTGATGCCGTCTTCCTTGCAGATGTCGCGCAGCAATCCGAGAACACGGACCGAAGTGGCCGGGTCGAGACTGGCTACCGGCTCATCGGCCAGAATGATCGCCGGCTGTTGCGCTAGCGCACGCGCGATGCCTACCCGCTGCTGCTGGCCACCGGACAGTTTGTCCACCCGGCTTAGCGCCTTGTCTGCCAGACCGACCCGAGCGAGGCAACTGAGCGCAATCTCCTGATCGGCACGCGGCAGAGGAAACAGCGAGCGGAGCGTGTTGTGAAAGGCCAGCCGACCGGTAAGCACATTAGCCAGTGCGCTTTGACGTTCGATTAGCTGGTGGTGCTGAAAGATCATGGCGGTACGCCGACGATGCTGACGCAAGGCCGAGCCGCTGCCGAGTTCACCGAGTTCGCTGGTGACACTGCCGCCAGTGGGCGTGACGAGTCGATTGAGACTACGGAGCAAGGTCGACTTGCCTGCGCCCGAGAGACCAAGCAGCACGGTGAACTCACCACGCCGAAATGCAATCGAGGTATCGCGTAGGGCTGTCACGCCGCCTGGATAGACGACGCTCAACCGGTCGACCCGCAGCACGGCGTCCTGTATCGGATGGGGCGTCATTTGATCACCTTTCGCAATATTGCTGGCCGCACAATTGCGGTTCGCGATGCAAAGGGTAGAAATTCCTTGTTAACGCACTGTTTCTAAAGGATGACATTTCGATGAATACTTCGAATCTGCCGTAGCGGGGCGGCAAGCGAAGCCGTGGAAGAACGGGCGCAACGTAGCGTCTTTCTTCACGCGGGATACAGGAGGCTTTGATTGATACTGCTGCGGATTCGCTACAGTAACGTTGGGCCAGAACGTAATGCCATCCAAGCAAGAGAGCGCACACTAGGGAAACTCTGAAGAAGACTTCCAGATTTTGGCAAAATACCCGGATTCCACCCACCGAGTTTCCCGATGAAGCAGATGA
>NZ_KV813330.1:0-451 GCF_001813645.1 Pseudomonas sp. HMSC063H08 | reverse complement strand
TTCCGTCACCTCGGCGCCGGTGAGGATGCCGCATGATGGCTGAAGTCACTCAACGTGCAGAGCAGCAACAAGAGAGCCAGAAGACCCTGGTCGGCACCATCATCAGTACGCCCTTCCAATTTCTCGGCGTGATGTTCGGTTCGCTGGTCGGCGCAATCATCGTAGAGTGGGTTTGCCTGTATTTCTTCTGGCCTGACGCGGGCTGGAAGCATGCCCAGGCAATGTTCGAGTACGAACTCAGTTGGCTGTCGCAGGGTCTGCTGCACAGCGTCATCGTGCAGGAGCCAGGTCGAACCGCCACCTGGCTGGCCCAGTTGGCCTATGACTGGTTGTTCGTGAAGACCGGGATAGTCGACTGGATGACCAACATGACCACCATCGCGCAGGCCGGGCCACGGAGCCCTCTGGACGTTCGCTATCTCACCGCCCAGGGCGTCTCCACGCTGCAGAA
>NZ_KV813329.1:0-359 GCF_001813645.1 Pseudomonas sp. HMSC063H08 | reverse complement strand
GCTAGCCAGTCTATCGCCGACAGCAACGTGGTCTCGTCGGCCATGCCCTCCAGCTTCACGCTTTGTCCCGTCTGGTTGTCTCGGATGATCAGGGTCGGGGTCGCTGTAATGCCCATCGACCCTGCAGTGTCGATGTCCGTCTTGATCAACTGGTCCTCCAGGTCCATGTCTTTCGCACATTTCTCCAGTCGAGCCTGGTCCAGTTCAGGAAAGTCCAATGTGCCGCCAGGCAGCCCGCCCCCGTTGCCGGCGGACTGAGCGAAGATCGCATCGATAGCGCTCCAGAATGCTTTAGCGCCGCTTTGGATCCCCGCGCACTCTACCAGACGAGCCTGGTGGCGGGCCGCCTCGCCATGCAT
>NZ_KV813328.1:0-792 GCF_001813645.1 Pseudomonas sp. HMSC063H08 | reverse complement strand
GTTGCGGCGCATGCGTTCGGCCCGGGTGATGATCTCCAGGTTGTCGATAACGACGTTCTGCTTGTTGTTGTCCTTGAAGCAGACGCAATGGCCGGTTGGGATGGGGCCGAAGTGTTCTTCCCAGAGCAGGATGTGGATGCCCTTCCAGTCCCGGGGGGGATAGCCGGTATCCGAGATCTTTCGTTGCAGGTAGCCATCAGCGCTGACCCGCGTGCTGCCGACTGGGAGCCATGTGTGGGGCTTTTGCCCCTTCTTGAACTGCGTTTCTGGTGCGCGTCCTCGCGCGGGCAGCCCCTTCATGCCGCAGTTCCATGGGGTGTTTCCCTTCTTGAACCGAGTTGCGCTGCCCCAGTCCTGCCGGATCTTCTTGGAGAACTCGGGGCTTTTTTTCAGCCCGAGCCGATACGCTTTGGAGCAGATCTGCTGGAGCGTTTTGTTCAACCTGGCTGCCAGGACCTCGTTCGGCATATCCGGATACAGGCGCAGCAGCACCAGTTCCTGTTCGGCGGTCCAGGTTTCGCGGATGCAGCGCTCCTCTCGGTTGCTGAATTTGCGGCGGGCACGCACAAGGGCCTCGTAGGCGATGGTCGAGAGAGCAGAGCGAGTCATCGGGAACCTCCCTGCTCGAGCGCCCCCTGAACTTGCCGGCTGACGCCGCGGTGCAGGCGAGTGTTTTTGCCGTGCTCCCAGCCTGCTTGCAGCGAGGCCTGGTCATAGGCAAGGGCCTTCGTAAGCGCCGCCGGCTCCAGGTACTTCAACGCCGGATGGTGTAGTTCGAGGTAGGCCTTGATG
>NZ_KV813327.1:0-473 GCF_001813645.1 Pseudomonas sp. HMSC063H08 | reverse complement strand
TGGGGATCGCCGACGATAGCCATTCTGATGCGCTGCCAATGGGCAATGTCCGCGATCACTGGGTTGATGTCCTGTCCCTCGTCCAGGAGCATGCAGTCGAAGCGCTGGCTCAAATCGGGCTTGCTCAGTTGATACAGCTTCAGGTAGCCGTCATGGGGCATCAGCATGCCGGTGTCCTGGAGATCGACCATGCGCCTCCAGACTACTCGCGCCATGTCCAGGCCCTGCTTGAGGAAGCGTTCCTGGGCACTGGTGAGGAACGCCTTGTCGCGGAAGCGCGGGAAGTGCGGTCGGCCGAGTTCCGCGTCGGCGCTGGCCATGTAGTTGTTCAGCGTGGCCAGCACGTCACGTACCAACTCCCAGTCTTGGGTATCGAGTCCGCGGGCGATATCGGTCAGACGCAGGTTCTTCGTCTTCTTGTGGGCGTACTGGATGCCATACACCGCATGAGCCAGGCTGTGGGCGGTCTTGCA
>NZ_KV813326.1:0-1336 GCF_001813645.1 Pseudomonas sp. HMSC063H08 | reverse complement strand
CGGCGCCGAGGAGCACTACCTGACCCAGAGCTGGCGGTTCGGCCCCGCGATTGCGCACGTGGCCAACATCATCCTCTCCTACAAGGGCGAGACACGGAAACTTCAAGGACTGGGTCCGCAGACGCTGGTGAAAAAGTCCCTCCCGCCGGACCTTCCTCACCGCACTTTCATTCACCGCACCGTTATCGGCGTCATCGAGAATGCCCTGCAGCTGGTCCGCAATCATCCGGAGCCCAAATTCCACTGGGTAGGCGGTATCGACAGTTACTCGCTGCGCGACCTGGAGGATCTGTACGCATTCAGCCGAGGCCTACGCCAAAACGTCCAGAACAAGAAACTGCTTCGTGACTACCGCGACTACACCCAGTACGTGGAGATCGCCGAGATCAGCCAGGACGGTGAGATGCTTCGCTCGATCAAGATCATATCGACCTACCCTGATCTGCCTGCGCGGATCCTTGAGCTTCGCTCACTGACCCTTGACGATGAGCTGGACGCAACAATCACCCTGACCACCGCACACAAGGCCAAGGGGCTGGAATGGGATTTCGTTTGCCTGTACGACGACTTCAACGCGGACCCGCTGTCCCCCGACACCGACCCAGGCAAGCGCGACGATGAGTTGAACCTGATCTACGTCGCAGTGACCCGAGCGATGAAGATCCTCGCCATCAACAGCTTGGTGCTGTCGATCATGCAGCGGTACGTGGACGACAGACAACTGAAGGAGCAGATAGCTATCTGTAAAAAATGACTCAAAAAATGATATTGGTCACAGCGAATGCCTGATATTGACATAAGGCAAAGAGATTTGTAACCAACTCATTCAGCCTAGGAAGTACTCACACCAAGACTTTAACGTTAGGTCACAGCGGAGCATTGAGATGAAACTTATCCTTGATTTCGACGGACGCCTTCTAAATCCAAGCAACATGCTAGAGGCCCTATCAAAAGCAGGAAAGAATACAAGCATCAGCATAAGCAACGCGCAAGCATTAAATATAGAAACTCTTCTCAAGGCAACAACCACTGCAGAAAACACAAAAAACCTCTCAACAACTTTCAACGGCGCAGAGCTGACTGCTAACAACCTTCAGCAAGTCATAAACTCAGCAGGATCACTAACCAGAGTATCCACAATAGCCGCACAAGCCATCAATATAAACACACTTCTTTCCGCAATATCTACAGCAGGCAACTCAAAGAGTTTTAGCGCAGAATTCAATGGAGCCCAACTCAGCAGCGACAACCTACTTAGAGCAGTAAATGCGGCAGGAACAAACACTAGCATAAGCGTCAACACCGCACAAGCGGCAAATATAACCGCCCTTCTTCA